>DASQHW010000377.1:0-9431 GCA_035631895.1 Acidimicrobiia bacterium
CGCGATGGGCTGCTCGCCGATCTCGAGGCGATCGGCGGCGTCGTGCTCGCCAACGCGTGCGGCCCGTGCATCGGCCAGTGGGAACGGGTGAATGTCGCCCCGGAACGGCCGAACACGATCGTGAACAGCTACAACCGCAACTTCCCGAAACGCAACGACGGCAACGCCAACACCAAGTCGTTCGTCACGTCGCCAGACATGGTCATCGCCTATGCGTTGGCGGGCACGCTCGACTTCAACCCGCTCACAGATGCGGTCACTTCGGACGCCGGCAGCGCCATCAGGCTCGATGCGCCCGTCGGTACGGTCCTTCCCTCCCGCGGCTTCGATGCCGGCGACACAGGGAACCCGGATCCCACAGAGCATTCCGTGCTCGAGGTCACGGTGTCCCCGACGTCGAATCGTCTCCAGCTGCTCACGCCTTTCCCGCCATGGGACGGCAGGGATTACGTCGACCTGCCGGTGCTGTTGAAGGCCCGGGGCAAGTGCACCACCGATCACATCTCGGCCGCCGGGCCGTGGCTGCACTTCCGCGGTCACCTCGAGAACATCTCGGCGAACCTCTTCCTGGGGGTCGTCAACGCGTTCACGGGCACGCTCGGCACCGGGAAGGATCCGATCAACGGCGAGACACGCCCGTTCCCCGAGATCGCCGAGCACCTCGCGGCGTCGGGCGTTCGTTGGTGTGCGGTCGGCGACGAGAACTACGGCGAAGGCTCCTCGCGCGAGCACGCCGCGATGGAACCGCGATACCGCAACGCTGTTGTCATCTTCGCGCGATCGTTCGCGCGCATCCACGAGACGAACCTCAAGAAACACGGGCTCCTGCCACTCACGTTCTGCGACCCGTCGACCTACGAGCTCATCGGCGAGGACGACCGGATCTCGGTCTTCGGGCTGGCGTCGCTCGCGCCCGAGAAGCCCGTACGGTGCCGTATCGCCAGACCGGACGGCACGGGTGCGGAATTCGACTGTTCGCACACGTTCAGCGCGGAGCAGCTCGAGTGGTTCAGAGCAGGGAGCGCGCTCAACGTCATCCGCCGCAGGGAACGGCGCGCCGTCTCGTAGCGGTAGCCGCCGA
The DNA here is from genome assembly GCA_035631895.1 of Acidimicrobiia bacterium. Lineage (GTDB taxonomy): Bacteria > Actinomycetota > Acidimicrobiia > IMCC26256 > PALSA-610 > DASQHW01. The sequence goes on from DASQHW010000377.1 coordinate 1,082, forward strand.
ACTTTGGAAGACTCCCGGAGATGAACTTCGAGGTCGATCGCGCAGATCTGCACCGCACGCGGTTGGTGGCGGCCGAGCCGGCTCCGGTCGGCCAGGGCGATGCTCGCCTGCGCGTCGACGCTTTCGCCCTGACGTCCAACAACATCACCTACGGCGCGCTCGGCGACGCGCTGCAGTACTGGAAGTTCTTCCCCGCCGCGGACAACTGGGGCCGCATTCCCGTGTGGGGCTTCGGCGAGGTCGTCGAGTCCAACAATGCATCCGTGCAGGAGGGTGAGCGCGTCTACGGCTACTTCCCGATGAGCGACGAGCTCGTCGTGGCGGCGGGCAAGGGGGACGTGCGCGGATTCACGGACCTCGCGACACACCGGCAACCGATGGCCGCCGCCTACAACCGCTACCTCCGCGTCGACGCCGATCCCATCTACGACGCTGCGCGCGAAGGCCAGGAGATGGTGCTCTGGCCGTTGTTCTTCACGTCGTTCATGATCGACGATTCCCTTGCGGACAACGAGTTCTTCGGTGCGTCCGAGGTGATCATCTCGAGCGCGTCGAGCAAGACGGCGATCGGGTCGGCGCACCTGCTGCACAACCGCGCGGGCGCCCGTGTGGTCGGCTTGACCTCGGCCGCGAACCGCGGGTTCGTCGAGAAGCTCGGCTGCTACGACGACGCCGTCACGTACGGAGAAGTCGATGCGATGACGCCGGAGAGAGCGGTCTTCATCGACATCGCGGGCAATCGCGACGTACAGGCCGCAATACATCGGCGATTCGGTGACGAGCTCGCGCACAGCATGATCGTCGGGGACACCCACTGGGACCACGTGCCTGCGCCGGACCTTGCGCTCGTCGGACCCCGGCCGGAGCTGTTCTTCGCGCCGACACAGATCGCGAAACGCACACACGAGTGGGGTCAGCACGAGCTCGACCGACGCGTCGGCGACGCGTGGCGAACGTTCAGCGCGTGGACCGACGGCTGGCTGGAGCTTCGGCGGTCGTCCGGCCCCGACGCGGTCGCGGCGACATATCACGAGCTGCTCGACGGGCGATCCGATCCCCACGTCGGGCATGTGTGCGAGATGACCACGCGATCGTGAACACCCGGCGTCGCCCTGCTTCATGACGACCTCGAGGCACGATCTGTTCGCAGTCCCTCCTGAAGACTTCGTCGCAACCCGCGATCGGCTCGCGCGGGAGCTGCGCGCCGCCGGCCACAGGGACGAGGCGGCCGCCGTCAAGCGCCTGCGCCGGCCCACGATTCCCGTGTGGGCGCTCAATCAGGTCGGGAGCATCGATCCGCAGGCCATTCGGGAGTTGGTCGCCGCCTCGGAAGGTGCGCGTACCGCGCAGCACGACGTGCTCGGGGGTGCCGATGCAGATCTGTTGCGGTCCGCCCTCGCGCGGCGGAGAGAAGCCATCAGTGCCGTCGCACGATCCGCGCGCCGGGTCGTCGACGAGTCGGGGCGGTCGGGCGACGCGCAGGTCCGGGACATCGAGAACGCGCTTCACACCGTCGTCGGCTCCCCGGCCCTCACCGCAGATCTCGCGCGAGCGGAGCTTGCCGGACTCGATGCCGACGACGAAGCCGATGCCACGCTCTTCGCGGGCTCGGTCTCTCGGATCGAGGACAGGGCGATGCCAGAGCGCCGGCCGGGTCGCGCCGCATCAGCGGCTCCCCGCGCACGCCCGGCGCCGTCGCCCCGGCTGCTCGACGCTCGCGAGAAGCTCGAGCGTCAGAGGGGAGAGGCAGCCGAGGCAGCCGAACGGGTGCGGGAGGCAGAGCGCGCCGTCACCGACGCCGAGGCGGCGGCGAAGCGCGCCGACCACGACCTCGCCGTCGCCCGCAGGACGCTCGACGCCGCCCGGCACGCGCGGGAGCGGGCGGACGCCGCCGTCGCGCGAACCGCGGATGCGGTCGCCCGGCTCGATGCATGACCAGTGACTGAGGAGCACGAGATGACCGTCCCCGAGGATGTGAAGATTCGTGCCGAAGCTGCCGGGGACAGGGAGGCGATCGCGTCCGTCGTCGCCGCTGCGTTCGGATCGTCCCGAGAAGCACGACTCGTGGAGAGCATCCGCGAGTCTCCGAACTTCATCCCCGAGCTGTCGCTCGTCGCCGAGCGCAACGGACGGGTGGTCGGTCACGTGATGATCAGCTACGTGCTTCTCCGGGGTGGCGCCTCTCATCGCGTCGCGAACCTCTCGCCGCTGGCCGTTGCGCCCGACGCACAGGGACAGGGCATCGGCTCGGCACTGGTGCGGTCGGTCACCGCCCGGGCCGATGCACGCGGCGAGCCGCTCGTCGTGCTCGAGGGGAGTCCCCTCTTCTACGCGCGGCTGGGTTTCGAACATGCGGCCCCCCACGGCATCGACATCACGCTCCCTGCATGGGCGCCACCGGAGGCGGCCCAGGTGCTGCGGCTGCGCAACTACGACGCGTCGCTGCGGGGCAGGGTGGCGTACCCGCCGGCATTCGACGAGGTCACCGAGACTTGACGCCTTCCGCGTGATGGCATCGTCTCGGTCGTGCAGCGAAAGGAGCCTGCCCATGGCGAAGTTCACGAGAGGGTTTGCGGGACGCGGGCGCGAGGCGCGCGATCCCCGCCTCCCACCCGGCCAGTACGACACGGACAACCAGTGGCCGGTCCTGACGGCCGAGGTCACGCCGAAGCACGAGACCGCATCGTGGTCGTTCACGGTCGACGGCCTCGTCGAACGCGAAGTCACGTGGACGTGGGACGAGATCCACGCGCTGCCGCCGGCAAGCTTCGAGGGCGACATTCATTGCGTCACGACATGGTCGAAGCTCGGCGTGACGTTCTCGGGCGTCTCGGTCGACACCCTGTTACAGGCCGCGCGCCCGCTGCCGAACGCGACGCATGTGCTCGCGAGATCACACACCGGTTACACCACCAACTTGCCCTTGGCGGACGTCACCGGCGGGCGCGCATGGGTCGTCTGGGATTACGAAGGGCACCCGCTCCCACGTGAGCACGGCGGTCCGGCCCGATTGCTCGTCCCGCACCTCTACTTCTGGAAGAGCGCGAAATGGGTCTCGGGGCTGGCCGTGCTCGACCACGACGAGCAGGGATTCTGGGAGGTCAACGGCTACCACGACCGGGGCGATCCTTGGCTCGAACAGCGGTACCAGGGAGACTGAGCCGTGTGGCAGACGGCGACCGTCGTTGCCATCAAGAACGAGACGAGGAACGCGAAGACGTTTCGCTTTGCGCTCGCCGAGCCGTCGCGTCATCTCGCGGGCCAGCATTACGTCGTGCGGCTGACCGCGCCCGACGGGTACACCGCGGCGCGTTCATATTCGGTGGCGTCGGCCCCTGACGGCTCGAACGAGTTCGAGCTCACCGTCGAGCGACTCGACGGCGGCGAGGTCTCGACGTTTCTGCACGACGTCGTCGTGATCGGGGACGAGCTCGAGGTGCAAGGCCCGATCGGCGGCTGGTTCGTGTGGACGGCCGATGCACCGGCGCTCCTTGTCGGCGGTGGCTCGGGACTCGTGCCGCTCATGGCGATGCTGCGGCTCGCGCGGCGGACGCAGAATTCGCATCTCGTTCGGCTTGTTGTTTCGGTTCGGTCGCCGTCCGACCTGTACTACGCGGCAGAGCTGCACGGGCCGGAGGTCAACGTGGTCTACACGCGCGAAGCGCCATCGTCCTCGGCCCGGCCGACGGGACGGCTCACCGGCGCGGACATCCGGCAGCCACTCGTGCCGGACGCGACTGCATACGTGTGCGGCGCCCCCGGGTTCGCCGACGCAGCGAGCGAGCTCCTCGTCGGGCTCGGCCAGCCCCTCCATCGGATACGCGTCGAGCGTTTCGGGCCGACCGGTTGACGCCGCTGCGCCCGGGGTCCGCGCCGGGCGGCGCGACTACCAGTGGATCCCGCGCAGGAGTTGCACCATCGCCTTGGCGGGGAGCGAGAGCTCTTGGCGCTCGGGGCGATCCGCGCGCGATTCGCCGGGCACGAACGTGACTGCCGGGTCGACGGCTTCGCGGGGCTTCTCACCGCGTGCCGCCGGTGATTCGGGGAAGATCTGATATGCGAAGTTGAGGACGCGGTCCTGTACGTCCGGCGCGATGACACCGGTGAACTGCGCCAGCATCCCGACCGGCGTCGACACGCGTTTTGGTTGCTGCGCGATCGCGAGACAGATCAGATCTGCGGCCTCGTCGGGGCTGAGGGTGGGAAAGCTCCGATAGATCGAGGTCGGCGCGATCATCGGCGTGCGGACGAGCGGCATGTGCACCGTGGTCAGCCGGACCTTGTCGGCGTGCACCTCGGAAGCGATGCACCGCGAGAACGCGTCCAGCGCGGCCTTCGAAGCGACATACGCCGCGAACCGCGGCGGGTACGTCTGTACACCGATTGACGACACGTTGACGATGTGGCCTCGCTTCCGGGCGCGCATCGGCGGTAACAACGCCAGGATCAGCGCGACCGCGCCGAAGTAATTGAGCTGCATGGTGCGCTCGAAATCGTGGAATCGATCCGCGGACGCGGCCACAGACCGCCGGATCGAGCGACCGGCGTTGTTGACGAGCACGTCGACGCCGCCGTGCTCGGCGATCACTTCCTTCGCGAGTCGCTGACAATCCTCGACATCGGAGACGTCGGCGCGATAGACGAACGCAGTGCCGCCGGACTTGACGATCTCGGCCTTCGTCGCTTCCAGCGCGTCGACACCGCGGGCGACCAGCAGCGGGATCCCTCCGGCCGCGGCGACCTTCAACGCAGTTGCACGGCCGATGCCCGACGAGCCACCCGTGATCATGACCGTGCGTCCGCTGACCGCACGGCCCAGGTGGCCCTTGGCCCGAGCGGCCGGGTCGAGCCGCCGGCGCCAGAAGTCCCACAACACTCCGGCGTAGGTCTCCAGGCGCGGCAACGTGATGCCGCTGCCCGCGAGCGCGGCGTCGGTGTTCGTCGTATCGAAACGGGTGGACCACGACAGGTAGCCGGCGATCGCCGACGGCAAGCCGAGGCGGTCGAGTGCAACGCCCGCAGGCACGCGCACGAGGCCGTTGAACAACGCGCGCGCCGGGCCGGGCAGTGGGAGCGTGACGAACCGCGGGCCACCGGCGACGCGTGAGAACCGGTCGAGCACTTGGACAACCGTGAGTGGCGCCGGATCGACGATGTGGAACACGCGGCGGTCCAGCCCCTCGAGGTGCGCAATGTGATCGACGGCCTCGGCGACGTAGTCGACGGGGACGAGATTGACCAACCCGTCGAACGGCAGCGCGATGGGTGCGGGGCTCGGCGCCGCCGCCAGCCGCTTGAGCCACGAGAAGAAGTAGTAAGGACCGTCGATCTTGTCCATCTCGCCGTTGTCGGAGCGGCCGACAACGAGGCTCGGCCGGTACACACGCCATGGCACCGGGCACGTCTCGCGCACCAGCCGCTCCGATTGGTGCTTCGTCGCGAAGTAGGGATGGTCGAGACCGGTCGCCTCGTCGAGCATCGTCTCGGTGAAGGTTCCGTCGTAGCGTCCGGCAACAGCGATCGAGCTGAAGTGATGGAAGCAGCGAACCTCCGCCGAGCCTGCGAGCTCGAGCGCGTGGCGGGTGCCGTCGACGTTCGCGACGCCGGTCGTCGTCGCGTCCGCGGCGAGGTCGTAGACGGCGGCCACGTGGAAGAAGTGCTCTGCGCCGGAGATGCGCTCGAGGTCGGCATCGCTCACACCGAGCCCCGGTTCTCCAAGGTCGCCCTCGATGGGGACGATGAGATGATCGTCGATGCCGAGGCGACGGCCGATGGCTCGCAGCCGTGCGACTGAACCGGGCCGCACGACCGTGAACACCTGCTCGTCGCGCGCCGCGAGTCGCGCGAGGAGGTTTCGCCCGATGAATCCCGTCGCACCGGTCATGACCGCGCGCATGGTTGTTTCCCTTCGGCCGGCCCTGCTGACGCCCAGCCTCGCGCGATCGGGCCCGGCGAGAAACTATGGCCCGCCACGCCGCGGCGGGCGGGGTATCTCGCTGTTTGCGACAGAAGCGACCGCCACGGGCCGATTCGTTGCAAACAAGATCCTCGATCAGGCGCCGCTGCCGTACGGTCGGGTGATGATCTCGAGGTTGTGGCCGTCGGGGTCGTCGAAGTACAGGCCGCGGCCACCGTCATGATGGTTGATCTCGCCCGGCTCGCTGTGGTGCGGATCCGCCCAGTAGGGGAGCGCCCGCTCCCGGATCCGGCCGAAGATCTCGTCGAATTCGCCCTCGCCGACGAGGAAGGCGTAGTGCTGCCACGGAATCTCACCGCTGGTGTCCATGAAGTCCAGGCTCGTGCCGTTGCCGACCTCGACGACCATGAACGGCCCGTACCCGCTCGGTGGCTCGAGACCCAGGATGTCGGCCAGGAACCTCGCCGATGCCGACTTGTCGTGTGCGAACCCGATCGGGTGGTTCAGCTGCACGGTCATCCGACACCTTCCCGCTCACGGTCTGCACGACGCTATCCCGAGCCACCACACTTGCCGGGTGGAGCTCTCGCTGTTCGACGAGGTCGCGTACGCGCTCCGGGGGATGGCCCCCGCCGAGCTCGGCGAGCTGCGTCTTCGCGCACATCGTTACGGCATCAAGGTGTGGTTCGGCGTCGAGGCTCCACCGCGCGAGCACTACGAAGCCCAGGTGATCGGCCCCGACCACGACGAGAAGGCGCGAGTGTTGGCGCTCGAGATCGGGTTCCATGCGGAGTACGCGAAAGCCGCCGACAACCACGCGGTGATCGCGCACCTGCGGGCGAGCGAGAGGCGGTGGCGGCGCGTGATCGGCCGCGACGCGGTCGTCGGCCCTTTTCTGGGGCGCCCGGACGTGTGGCGTCGCGTCTCGGAGACATGGCCGGACCCCGATCTCGGTGATGCGGAGCTCGTGGTCGAGCTTGCGGCGCGGCTCACCGACTACGTGACTGCCTTCGAGCCGTTGCTGCGCGATCGTTGAGCAGACGGTGTACGTCCAGCACCACATCTACATGGCGTCGTGGAAGATGATTCCGAGCGTCAGCCGCTCGCCCGTCGTGATCGTGCTCGTGCCGTGTCGCATCCCGACCCGATACGTGCCGCGTGTGCCTTTGGCGGGCCTCGATCGCGTGGTGAAGATCACCCCGTGGCCGAGGTCCGGCATGATCGCATGCCCGCGCGACTGCGCGCGCGGTCGCTGTTGGAGGAAGAGCATCTCGCCGCCGGTGAAATCCACGCCGGGCCGGGTCAATGCAACGGCGAGCTGGAGGGGGAACACGACATCTCCGTAAAGGTCCTGGTGGAGCGCGTTCCAGTCACCCTCGTGGTATCGCAGCACCAATGGCGTGGGGCGCGTCTGCCCGTGCTCTTGGCAGATGCGTACGAGCTCGGCGTGGGTGTCCGGGAATCGCGGCTCGCCGAGCAGGCTCGCCCAACGATTGGCGATCTCGGCGACGTACGGATACGCGGCGGTTCGCAGCTCACCGACGACGGGCGGCAACGGATACCGGTAGTAGCGGTAGCAGCCCTGGCCGAAACGGTGCCGCGCCATGTCGATCGTCGACCGGAAGTGCGCATCGTCGTCGAACATCTGGACGAGTTCCGCGCATTCGTCGGCACCGAGGATCGGAGACGGCGTGAGAGCGAAGCCGTTGCGGTCGATTGCATCCCGCATCGCCGCCCACGGCAGGTCTGCGAGCCGGCCGGCGATGTCGCGATCCACCGAGCGATTCTCGCGCCGGGGCGTCGGACGGTTCCGGTCCAGGCATCTCGAGCACCTTCGGTGGGTATGCGAAGCGCGCGAAAGATGCAAGGAGGGCATTCGATGGCGACCGCGAAACAGAAGACCGCAGCACGCAAGAACATCGCGAAGGCACGGAAGGCGCAGAGCACGCGCGCCGGCGGAGCGAAGAAGGCAACCCGCGCCGGGGGAGCGAAGAAGACCACACGCGCCGGTTCCGCGAGGAAGGCCGGCCGCGAAGAAGGGGTCGTCACGCTCCACGGGGTTGAGCACCGCCGACAAGAACAAGCTGGCTTCGACGAAGTTCGCGTTCCCGAAGGAACGCAAGGAGCCCTTGACCGACGCCAAGCACGTCCGCAATGCGGTCGCGCGGTTCGATCAGGTCGAAGGTGTGTCCGACGCGGAACGCGATCGCGCGTGGAAGCGCATCGTCACCGCCGCCAAGAAGTTCGACGTCGAGATCTCCGAGAAGAGCTGGCGCGACCTCTTCAAAGGCGGCAAGGCCCGGAAGCGCTGATGGCCGTCTGACCGGACCCAGGCGGCGAGTCGCCGGCCCTCTGCGGCCCGGAGGCGATCTTGCAATTCGGTGCGCGCGAGCTGAAGAAGAATGTCCGGATGCACAGCCCCTCCCCGGGGAT
>DASQHW010000378.1:0-6287 GCA_035631895.1 Acidimicrobiia bacterium
ACCCAGTCCGGGAGGCCGAGCCTGTCGGCGATCCAGTAGTACGGACCCATCGGGAACACGTAGCCGATCGTCTGGTGGGTCACCGTCCCCATGCCGACGTTCGGGTCCCACATCGACACGGCACGCGCGAGCAGCCGCCCGGGATCGAGATACAGATACTGCTTCGTGTCCGCCGCGACCCTGCCGCGCGCGGTGAGCAACGGCGGGACGTACGCGAGCAGTGCGAGCAGCCCGTACCCGAGCAGAGGCCTGGTGTGGCGCCGGACGGTCGGCGCCACGGCCGTCGTCGTGCGAACTCGGTCGAGGAGGGTGCTCACGCGCGTGTGCGGCGGAGTGCCTCTGCAGCGAGTACCTCCAGCGTCCCGCACGCAGTGGCGCCCCACGTGAATTGCGCGGCATAGGCCTGCGCTTCACGTGCCATGCGGCCGCGCAAGTCGTCGTCTCCGAGCACTCGCCCGAGTGCGCTCCCGAACGCGGCCGCATCGTCGACCAGCACGCCGGTCGTGCCGTCGAGGATCGCGTCTGCGTGGCCGGCGATGCGGGTCGCCACCGCGGGAGTAGCGCACGCCGCAGCCTCCGTGATCGTCATGCCCCAACCCTCGTGCGCAGACGAGGCGGCGAGGACCCAGGCACGGCGGTACAGCGAAAGCAGCTCGGCATCGTCGAGGCGACCGGGCAGGCTGATCCAGTCGCCGGCGTCGCACGTGATGATCTGACGCTCGAGCGCATCTCGCTCGTAGCCCTCCCCGACGATCACCGCCCGCAGTCCCGGCTGGCGCGCCTTGACGGCGACGAGCGCGTCGATGAGGCGGTCGAACCGCTTCACCGGCACGAGCCGGCCGACTGCCACGACGAGCGGCGTGGGCTCCTTCTCGCCGCCCGGCGTGAACGAAGGATCGATGCCGGGTGGGACCACGGTGATGTTCCCCGGAGGGAGTCGCAACTTGTCGACGATCTCGTCCTTTGACGATGCCGACAGGGTGACGATGGGTGTCCCGCGGTACAGCGGCGGCGCAACGTGGAACTCGACGCTGCGCCCGAGGCGCGCGAGGCGAGGCGGGAGCGTCATCCGCCACATCGTGTCGTGCACGTGGTGGAGCCACACGACACGCGGCCGGCGGGCCCACAGCGGCGAGAAGAACGGCATGCCGTTCCATATCTCCACGAGCCAGTCGCTCGCACCGTGCCAGCCCATCATCTCGCTGACCGCCGCGCGCGGGAACACCATGTAGCGGCCCGCCTTGCGGATGACGCGGTAGCCGTCGCGCCAGCTGACCTGCGCGGTGCCCGGCGCGTACGAGGTCCGCATCGTGACCTCGATGCCCGCTCGGCCCCACAGCTCCGCGACGCGAGAGGCATGGATCTCCGAACCGCCCGCCTCCGGATCATCGAGATCGCGCCATGCCAGCATCGTGATGCGCCGCAGCCCCGCGCCGGCGGCGATGTCGCCCAGTTTCGTGACGACGTCGTCGACGCGTCGGGGATCGGTCACGAGGTCGGAGCCTTCATCCGGGGAGCGCGAATCGGCCTGCAAAACCGGTCGCGTGTCACGAGCGGGTCGGCAGTCTACGCGCGTGCGATCGCGCGTTCGCGGTGCGCGACCGGACGCATCGAGATGGGTAGTGTCCCGCCGGATGACGGGACTCACCGGCGAGCGCCCGATGCAGGGCGCCACCCCAGATGCGCTCCTCGCACTGCACGACGCGGGCTACCGGGAAGTCGTGAGCCGGCTGGCCGACGGTGTCGTCCTCGACATCGGCTGCGGGGTGGGCGACGAGACGGCGACCTTGACCGGGCCGGGCCGCTGGGTCCTCGGCGCCGACTACAGCCCCCTCACAGTGGTGGACGCGGGACGCAGACGCGGGAGCGACAGGCTTCTTTTCGCCGGGATGGACGGCGCCTGCCTCGGTGTGCGCGACGCAGGCGTCGACACGGTTGTGTCGTCCCACGTCATCGAGCATTTCACGGACCCGGTGCCACATGTGGCAGAGCTCGCGCGCGTCTTGCGTCCGGACGGTACCGCCTTCGTGATCACTCCGAACGCCCCGGCCGACTTCGAGAACCCCTTCCACGTGTACCTGTTCGAACCCGAACAGCTCGCGTCGATGTTGTCGTTGTTCTTCGACGACGTCGAGTGCCTCGGCATCGAGGGTGACGAGGTGCTCCAGGCCGATTTCGCGGCTCGGCGCGCGAGCGGTGAACGGATCTTGCGCCTCGACGTGCTCGGCCTCCGGCGTCGCCTCCCGCGCCGCGCCTACGTGTGGTCGTACGAGCACGCACTTCCCGTCGTGTACCGCATGCTCGGCAGCAAGCGATCCGGCGTCGGGTCCGGAATCGACGCGTCGCATCTCTACCTCACGAATCGAATCGTTGCGACCACGCCGGTGCTGTTCGCGATCGCACGCAAGCCCAAGGCCCGATTCGGTCACGGCGCGAAGACGAACACGGCGTAGGCGAGCCCCGGTCGGCGCAGCTCCTGCAATGTCCTGATGTGCGCGGGATCGATGCCGGCCGCCACGAGCGCGCCGCGCCCGAACACCGAGTCGACGTCGCTCGGAACGAGCGGTCCGCTCGATCCGGGGCGGGCACGGATCTCGCGTTCGATCTCGTGCGCGCGTCGTCGGCCGGCGGCGGTCAAGGGGTCGTACTGCGCCGCAAGTACCGCTCCCGCCGGCGGGTTGAAGTCTCCCGCGCTGTCGCTCGACACGACGATGATCGTGCCGTCCACGTCGCCGGGTCGCACGACCCGCCATGACCCGAAGGCGTGTGCGAACTCGGGGCTGACTGCGACATGGAACCCGCGCTCGGCGAGCTCCAGATATGTTCCGACGCCCACCGCGCCCAGGGCGTCGGAGTTCACCCACTTCACGAGATAGCGCCGGTCACGGGCGAGCTGCGCGACCGTGCCCGTCGTGAGCTTGCCCACCGCCGCGGAGTACTCAGGCCCGGGAACACGGCCGGGAACCGCGTCCCACGCGACGACCGCCGCCAGTGCCACGATCGCCGCGCAACCCGCGCGCACCCACGCGAGAGCAAGGCGTGCGGTCGCCGCCACACACCACGACGACCACACGATCGAGCACCACAGCAACGCCGCGATCACCCACCACCAGCGGACCAGGTATGGCCCCGGTGCGCCGGTGATCCGTCCACCTGCGAGCACACCGAACCACGCTGTGGCCACGACGAGACACGCCAACCGTGTCGCGCTCGGGCTTCGGCGGCGCCACGCGAGCGCGGCGAGCAGCAAGGCGGCTCCGAGCAACACCAATGCGGTCATCGTGCCGGCGGTGAAGACGAAGCCCAGCGGGCTCACGTCGTTGCCGGTGATCCACGCGCCCGGCACAGCGAGCTCCTTGCCCATGAGACCGAACCCGTACGCGATACCGAGCGTCTTCTCGGTGGGATGGCGGAAGTAGTCCACGATCTGGCCGAGATTGCCCGGGCTCCCGGTGAACTGCTGGACGAGTGGCGCAAGCCACAGGCCCAACGCGACAAGACCCGCAATGGCCGCGTACTTGCGCCGTTCGTCGCGCGCGGGTTTCGGCTCGCCCTCGTGCCGGAGGAAGGCGAGCCCGAGCGCGGTCAAGCCCGCGCCGGCGACAAGTGGCGTGTAGCCGACGTGCGTCTGCACGAGGAACGAACCGACCGCGACGAGAGCCGGCACCATCACGACGTCCCGGTCCGCGACGCACCATGCGAGGAGCATGTACACGAGAAAGGGAAGCACCGCGACCCACGGGTTCCACGGATCGACGAGCAAGCTCGGGCCGAGCGCACGCGTCAGCACGAGGATCGCCACCGAGAGCACGACGACGAATGGGAGACCTGCGCGGCGGCGGCCGAGCAGCAGCGCAGTCACGATCGCGGCACCGTTGATGCACGCGACGCCCACGAGGATGCCCGTGTCGCCCGCCGCCAATCGGAACGGCGCCAGCAGCCAGAACAGCAACGGTCCGGGATGGTCCCAGCCGAACCTGGACTGCACACCCGTGAGCGGCGGGTGACGGCCGCCGACGTCACGGACTCGCAGGACCTCCAGCGCGTTGTCCGATGTCGGGTGCCAGTGCGTGCCCATCAGCGAGACGACCGTCACGATCAGCGGGAGCGTGACCAGCACGACGAGGGCCCATATGCGGAGACCCAAGAGGCCGGGACGGGGCACCCGCGCGGTCGAGAAGGAGGCCACCATGACGGGTGCGAATGCTACGAGCCGGGATCACGTGCGTGGCGCGACCACTGAGTAGGCTTCCCTCGCGATGCTTTGGTTCGAGCGTCAGGTGGTGGCCACCCTCGTGAGCCCCACTCTCGACGAGCACACGCGGACGTCGGTCGAGTCGTATGTCGACGGCACGCTACGGTCGATGCCGGAATACCTGCGGGCGGGCGTCGCCGCCGAATCCTTGTTGTTCGGTGCGTGGCCGCGTCTCGCGTACGCGCTCGGCCGCCTCCACCGCGATGACGTCCTCCGCCGCATCGAGCGCTGGAACACGAGCCGCATCGACCCTCTGCGCCAGTACGTGCGGCTTCTCCACTCGCTCGTGCTGTTCGCCGAGAACGAGCTCGCGCCCGACGCCCCATGAGCGCGACCCTCGACACGGAAGTCCTCGTCATCGGCTCGGGCGCCGGCGGCGCGGTCACCGCGGCGACGCTCGCACGCGCAGGCCGCGCGGTCACTGTCGTGGAGGAAGGCCCATGGGTCGATCCCGACGCGATGGAGCCGTTCTCCCTCGAGGAGATGGTGGCCAAGTACAGGTACGGCGGTCCGTCGGCCGCGCTGGGCCGCCCGGCGATCGCGTTCGCGGAGGGCCGCTGCGTCGGCGGGAGCACTGAGATCAACAGCGGCCTCTATCACCGCTTGCCGGCCGATCTCGCCGAGGAGTGGGCGCGCACGTACCGCATCGACGAGTTCGGCCCCGACGCGCTCGATCGATATGCGGCCCGGCTCGAGGACGAGCTGGCGGTGTCCCGCCTGCCCGGTGCCCCCCCGACGTCCTCGGCCGTGCTCGAGCGCGGTGCGGCAAAGCTCGGCTGGCAGGCAGTGGAGTTCTCACGAGTGTTCCGGTACGAGGCGAACGGGCGAGCCGTCAAGCAGACGATGGCGCGCACGATGCTGCCGCGCGCCATGCAGTCCGGCGCGCAGGTCATCGCGGACTGCCGTGTCAGCCGGTTGGTTCGGAGCGGTCGACGCGTCACCGGCGCTCGCTGCGTCCGGCACCTCTCCGACGGTTCGACCGACCGATTCATGATCCGAGCCGACCACGTGTTCGTGTGCGCGGGCGCGACCCAGACGCCTGCGCTGCTCCAACGGAGCGGCATCCGGAGGAACATCGGCAACGGGTTGAAGATGCACCCCACCGTGAAGATCGCGGCTCGATTCCCCCACCCGATCGACCACGGCGAGGTGCCGATGCATCGCGTCACGGAGTTTGCTCCGGCACTCACGATCGGCGGATCCGCGAGCAGGCGCGGACATGTGGCGCTCGCGCTCGCCGACTCGGGCGCCGATTTCGCCGACGCCCTCGCGAACTGGGAAAGCGTCGCGGTGTACTACGCGGCGATCCGCAGCGACGGCGGCGGTCGCGTGCTCGGGCTGCCGGGACTGCGCGCACCGCTCCTCACCTACAGCCTCACCGAGGGCGACATGAGCCGGCTCGCCCGCGCGCTCGTACATCTCGGGGAGGTGTTGCTCGCCTCGGGCGCGACTGAGCTGTATCCATCCGTCACCGGCGGGGTCACCGCGCGCGCGTCCAAGGACTTGCTGCAATGGTGGGACGCGATGACGCGCAACCGGGCGAACCTGATGACCGTGCACCTCACGTCGAGCGTGCGCATCGGAGAGGACCACACGCGCACGGGCACGGACAGCTTCGGTCGCGTTTGGGGCTTCTCCAACCTCCGGGTGAACGACGCATCCCTGATCCCCGACGCACCGGGAGTGAACCCCCAGGGCCCGGTGATGGCGATCGCCGCTCGAAACGCGGACCACTTCCTCTCGCAGGCCTAGCTCTCGTCGCCGAGCCCTGCCGCCGGCTCGTTGCGCACCGCGCGGCGGCCGGCGCGGATCGCACCGTTGATCGCCACTGCCGAGAGGATGGCGAGCGACGGCTCGGCCGTGGTGCGAAACCGTGTGTTGGCGTAGGTCACGAGGACGGTGATGACCACGATCGCAATCGGAACGACGACCGGTGCCAGCGGGAATTGCATGCGGCGCGGCCACCACACGATGACCCCTGCGATGGACAGCAACGCGAGCGCGTAGCAGCTGTACAGGGCAGCCCCCGACA
>DASQHW010000379.1:0-2401 GCA_035631895.1 Acidimicrobiia bacterium
CTGACGACGGCGTCACCTCGGCGGCGAACGTCACGCCGTCGCGAGCCTCGGGAGCGATGACCATGTGGGCGGTCGCGAGACCCTGCTCCGCGATGTCCGCGGGTGGGTCGAACGTCTGGCCGGTTGCGCGGGCGAGGTCCCAGCAGTGCACGAGCAGATCGAACTTCAGGATCTCGAGCACCACCGGCCCCGGAATCTGTCCGAAGGGCAGGTCGATGACCTTCTCCATGGCTCCGGGCGCGTCGACGGCTGCGCAGAAATCGCCGATCGCCGCGTCGAAGGACGCAACCGGGTCGTCGCCGACGAGATCCGGCATCGGCGCGTCCGGATCGATGTGCACGGCTTCGCCGCGGAACGCGCCGGCGAACATGTGGCCGCCTCCCACGAAGTGATTGACGAGACCACGCACGTCCCAGTCGGGACACGGCGTACGCGCGGTCATCTGCTCGGGCGTCGTGCCGGCGATCAGGCCGCGAAGCGTCTGGATCTGGTACGTGAGCTGCTCGGACGGGGCCATCGATACCTCCCGGTTCTGCGTCTTCGGGAGGCTCTTCGCCGTGCCGGGCGGCGTGGATCAGTGCTCGTGCGCGTGCTCGTGATCGTGATCGTGGTCGTGCTCGACGAGCACCCTGCGGACTTCGTCCATGTCGAGGGCCTGCACCTGCTCGATCAGGTTCTCGAGTGATGCCTCCGGGAGCGCTCCCGGCTG
The DNA here is from genome assembly GCA_035631895.1 of Acidimicrobiia bacterium. Taxonomy (GTDB): domain Bacteria; phylum Actinomycetota; class Acidimicrobiia; order IMCC26256; family PALSA-610; genus DASQHW01. The sequence goes on from DASQHW010000379.1 coordinate 710, forward strand.
GGAGAACACGCCGATGCCCTCGCGGAAGATCATCAGCGTGGGGATCGACATGATGCCGAACGCGCCTGCGAGGTCCGGCTGGTCTTCGGTGTCGACCTTGCCGAAGGTGATGTCGGTGTGTCGCTCGGACGACTGCTCGAAGACCGGTGCGAACATCTTGCAGGGCCCGCACCAGGATGCCCAGAAGTCGACGAGCACGATGTCGTTGCCGGTGACGGTTTCCTCGAAGGTGTCTTTGGTCAGGGTGACGGTGGCCATAGGGGATGGAACGGGTCAGCGGGGTGGGGCATTCCCGCGCGGCGGATAGGCCCAGAGAATGGCCCGGGCGGGGCGATCCAGCCGGACGTAGTACCAGGCCCAGCGCACCATGACCTGGACGCGGTTCTCGAACCCGATCAGGTAGTAGAGGTGCACGACCAGCCAAACGACCCATCCGAGGAACCCGTGGAAGGCGAACCGGCCCACCTGCCCGACCGCGGACCGGCGACCGATCGTGGCCAGCGTGCCCTTGTCCCGGTACCGGAACGGCCGTTTGGCGTCGCCGTCGACGATGTGGCGCGCGACGTAGCGCCCGGCCTGCATGGCCGGCGGTGAGACCATCGGCAACGCTTTGCCGTGACGATCGTGCGCGGCCGCGACGTCGCCGATCGCGAACGCGCCCTGGCTACCGACGACACGCAGGTGGTCGTCGACCTCGATGCGGCGCGGCGCGTCGTGCACGACATCGTTCGGTCGCACGCCCGCGGTCCACACAATCGTCTCGGTCGCGAGCCGCGCGCCGTCGTGCAGCACGACCCCCTTGTCGTCGGCGGACGCGACGAGCGTGTTCGTCCGCACCTCGATCCCGCGCCGTTCGAGCTCCCTGCGCGCATAGTTCGAGAGCCGCGGCACGAACATCGTCAGCAGCCGGTCGCCACCTTCGAGCAGCAAGATCGACACGTCCGACGGCGGGATCTCCGGATACTCGTGGGGCAGCACCAGCCGTACGAGCTCGGCGAGGGCGCCCGCGTACTCGACACCCGTGGGGCCGCCGCCGACGATGCAGAAGGTGAGCATCCGGCGTCGCGCGTCGGCGTCGGCGGTGCAGGCGGCCTGCTCGAGGCACTCGAGCACATGGTTCCTCAACTGCAGCGCCTCGCCGAGGTCCTTCAGGCCGAGCGCGTGGCGAGCGATCGTGTCGTTGCCGTAGTAGTTCGTGACGCTGCCCGTGGCGATGACCACGAAGTCGTACTCGAGGGCAGTGCCGTCGGAGAAGTGAACACGCCTGGCCGCGAAATCGACGCCCGACACATCACCCATGCGGAAGCGCACGTTCGGCGCGCCGCGCAGCACTTTTCGCAAGGGCGCCGAGATCTCGGAGGGATTCAAGAGGCAGCTCGCGACCTGGTACAGCAGCGGGGTAAAGAGGTGATAGTTGTGCCGGTCGACGAGCAGGGCCTCCACCGGTTGGTCTCGCAGCGCCTTCGCGCACTGGAGACCGCCGAAGCCCCCGCCGATGATGACGACACGAGGAAGCGGCTTCACGGCCATCGAGACATTGTCGCGAAAAGGCTCTCGCGAAACATGGGCCGTCGGTCTTCCCTGCCCGGCGGTCGAATCCAGGACGGGTCATGGCCGGCCACCCGGTAGAATGGCCGTCCGCTCGCCGGCCACCATGCACGCACCGGACCGGCAGCGGCCCTCCTCATCGAG
>DASQHW010000380.1:0-1529 GCA_035631895.1 Acidimicrobiia bacterium
GTCCACGCCCGGAGGCCGCGCGCGACTTCGCCGAACGATCGCAGCATCTGTCGCGGCGCGCGTGTCGAGGCGCGGACGGCTCGGAGCTGCTCGTACGGACTTGCCACGAGGTCGACGAGCGCGTCGCGCACCAGACGCACAGTGTCGGGTTCACTCTCCGGCTCCCAGACGTCCGGAAGCGGGCGCGCCGGCTCGGGCTCGGGCTCGAGCACGACGGTGAGAAGGTCGGTACCGGAGACGCCGTCGACCATGCAGTGATGCACTTTCGAGACGAGCGCCCAGTGGTCGCGCTCCAGGCCTTCGACCATCCACATCTCCCAGAGCGGCTTGTGCCGGTCGAGATGCTGTGCCATCACGCGCCCCACGAGGTTCCGCAGCTCGCGGTCGCCACCGGGCGACGCAAGTGCGGTGTGGCGGAGGTGGTAGCCGAGGTTGAAGTGTGGATCGTCGACCCACAGGGGCCGGCCCAGCTGCAGTGGAACGAACCGCACCTTCTGGCGGTACCGAGGTACGGCAGGCAGCTTCGCCGACACCATCGCCTCGAATTCTTCGTAGGTCGGTGGCGGTCCCGCGAAGACGGCCACGGAGCCGATGTGCATCGGGCTCACTGCGTTCTCGACGTGCAAGAACGACGCGTCCTGTGGACTCATGCGGTCCATCTCAGACCCCCTCGTCAAGCCGTGCGCCGAGCGTAGCGGCTCAACTGTGCGAGGTGACGCGGCGTGCCTCGCGCAACTCCCCGGCGAGGGCGATCAAGAGTTGCTCGGCGAGATCGGAGAACTCGCGCAGCAACGTGCGGAACATGCGGATGCCGATCACTGCGACCTTCACGTCGCTTTCCGCGACCACGGTCGCGCTGCGGGGCTCACCGTCGAGAATCGCGAGCTCACCGAAATAGGCGCCGGGTCCCACCCGATTGAGCTCCTCGCCGTGCGTGTGGACGATCGCAGTCCCTTCGAGAATCACGAACAGTGCGTCACCGGGCTCACCCTCCTTGACCAGGTCGACACCGGCGGGCAGCTCGGCGATCTGGGCGTGGCGGGCGATGGTCCGACGCTGACGCGCCGTGCACCGCGAGAAGAGCTTGACGTCCTCGAGGTGCTCCGTCAGCTCTCGCTTCGCTCCCATGCCGTCCCCCGCGTGCGCCCACGACCCTCGGCGTTTACGATCCGCCGCGCAACACTCTTGCAGACTGGCCCGGGCGAGTCGACACACGGACGGGGGAAACGTGCGACGTCTGGCGATCTTCGTGGTCCGGCGGCGCTGGTGGATCATCGGCATCGCGTTGATCGCGCTCCCCGCCGCGGCGGCATACGGCGCCAACGTGCACGACGCGCTGGCATCCGGTGGCTTCTTCGATCCGGGCGCCGAATCGACGCTCACCAGGGCGGCCATCGTGAAGGAATTCCCCCGCTCGGCGCAGTCGGATTTCGCGATCGTCGTCACGGCCAAGAACGGCAAGGTGGACGACGCGGCGGTGGAGGCTGCCGGGATGGCCCTGACCGCGCGGCTCCGGGGCGAACCTGGTG
>DASQHW010000381.1:0-3349 GCA_035631895.1 Acidimicrobiia bacterium
CGGGCTCGCGCCGCTCGTCGGACGCGTCGGCGACATCACGGGAGATCGCTTGAAGCAGCTCGGCGCGCCCTACGTCGTCGGCGACCAAGTTGGGCTGACCGGGCTGCAAGCGGCATACGAGACACGGCTCGCGGGCACGCCGACCGCCGACGTCGTCATCAAGACGAGCACCACGGTCGTTCGCAGGGTGCAGCGCTTCGTCGGGAAGCCCGGGCAATCCGTCCAGCTCACGATCGACCCCCGGATGCAGCAAGCCGCCGATGCGGCGCTCACAGGAGTCACGCTCCCCGCGGCGCTGGTTGCCATCGACGTGACGAACGGGCAGTTGCGCGCGGCCGTGTCGAAGCCCGACGGCGGATTCGATCGCGCCCTCGACGGTACCTACGAGCCGGGCTCGACGTTCAAGGTCGTCACGTCTGCAGCGTTGCTCGCCAACGGCAGCACGGGCGCGACTCCGGCGCCGTGCCCGCCGACACTCCAGATCTACGGCCGCGTGTTCAAGAACTTCGAGGGTGAGGCATCCGGCGCGCTCGACCTTGCGGGCGCGTTCAAGATCTCGTGCAACAACGCGTTCATCGGTCTTGCGGACAAGCTGCCGGATGGGGCGCTCGCACGCGCGGCGACGCAGTTCGGTTTCAACGCGCCGTCGGCCCTCCCGCCGCCGGCGACAGGCGGTTCGTATCCGACTCCGAAGGATCGCGCCGAGCTCGCCGCGTCGGCGATCGGTCAGGGACGCGTGCTCGTGAGCCCCGCGCACATGGCGTCCGTGGCAGCCGCCGTCGCCGCCGGGCAGTGGCACGCGCCGGTGCTCACGACATTGCCCGCGCCGAAGGTGCCGAAGGTCGCGCCGATCGATCCCGGCGTCGTCGCGACGTTGCGAACCTTCATGGCAAGCGTCGTGGAAAGTGGGGGCACCGCCGCAGGCGCCGGGCTCCCGCCCGGCACGTTCGGCAAGACCGGCACGGCCGAGTTCGGCAACGCCAACCCGCCGCAAACCCATGCCTGGTTCATCGGTTTCCGGGGAAATCTCGCGTTCGCGGTCGTCGTCGAAGGTGGCGGGGTCGGTGGCCGCGTCGCCGCGCCACTCGCGGCGAGGTTCCTGAACGCGGTGCCGTAGCCCGGTCGCGGCTCCGCATACAAGCGCACTGTCACGCCGCTTCGCGCGCTGATTCACGGTCGGGCACATCGTGCCCTGTCTTCACCGGTTCTTCTTCATCATTCGTAGTGCGGACGTTGTGTGACGTGGCATTCGTCGTGTGCAGGTTGTGTGTCCCGGGTCGTGGCACCCGCCAGGTAGGGCCATTCGGCCCTGACGTCTGCGCCACCTTTGACCGACAGTGAGCTGATGGACACTTTGAGTGCCTGCGGGGTCGCGGGTGACAGGCCGCCGCGCTGGCTCGGGCGGGACGAATTCGAGCTCGTCGCCGAATCGATCCCGCACATCGTGTGGATCAAGCGACCGGACGGCACCACGGAGTACCTGAATCGCCACGGCGTCGACTTCACCGGCCTTGCCCGCGAGGAGACGTACGACTGGGCGTGGCTCGATCTGCTCCACCCCGACGATGTCGAGGTGGTGCAGCAAGCGTGGGCGAGGGCCATCCGGACGGGCACCGACTACGCCGCCGACATGAGAATGCGCGGCGGCGATGGTGCGTACCACTGGATGGCATCTCGCGGCGCGCCGACGCGCGCGCCCGATGGCACGGTGATCAGGTGGATCGGCACCCTCACCAACATCGACGGCCAGAAGCGTCTGGAGGACGACCTGCGCCGCGCGCAGCGGGAAACGGCTGAATCGCTGACCCTGCTCGACACTCTCCAGTCGACCGCGCCCATCGGCTTCGGGTTCGTAGATCTCGAGTTCCGCTTCGTGCGCGTGAACCAGACGCTCGCGGACATGAACGGGCGGACCGTCGAAGAGCACCTCGGGCACACCGTCGCGGAGGTGCTGCCGGCATTGTGGCCCCAGATCGAGTCGTGCTACCGGAAGGTCCTCGACTCGGGTACCGCCGTGGTGGACGTGGAGCTCACCGGCGACACGGCGACGAAGCGCGCAACCGTCCCCGACTGGCTGTCGAGCTTCTATCCGGTCCGCGTCGACGGCAGCATCATCGGAATCGGCGTCGTCATCCTCGACATCACTGAACGGAAGCAGGCCGAAGCGTTCCGCGCCGCCGTGATGGACAACATGGTCGAAGGCCTCTACACCCTCGATGGCGACGGCTCGTTGGTGTACATGAACCGGGCCGCGTCCAGGTTGCTCGGTTGGACGTTGGACGAGCTACGCGGCAAGTCGATGCACGAGGCCGTGCACTTCCAACGGAGCGACGGTACACCGGTTCCGGGATCGGAATGCCCGTTGCTCAGGGTCCGGAGCGAAGGACGGTCGGTGCGCGTGACCGACGAGACGTTCACGCGCAAGGACGGATCGACGTTCCCGGTCGCTTACTCGTCGGCACCCGTACGCATCGGGTCGACCCTCCGAGGCGTGGTCGTCGTCTTCCGCGACATCACCGACGAGCAGGAAGAAAAGGCGCGCGCGAACCGAGAGCTGGCAGCACTCAACTGGCTCGGTCGCATTCGAGACGCCCTGGACGAACATCGTTTCGTTCTCTACTCGCAGCCGATCATCGCGCTCGACGGCGGACGCGACAGCGAAGAGCTGCTGCTGCGCATGGTCGGACCGGCCGGCAAGGTGATCCTGCCCGGCAGCTTCCTGCCGGTTGCCGAGAAGTACGGGCTCATCGGCGAGATCGATCGCTGGGTGATCACGCAGGCGATCCGGCGTGCCGCGACCGGCCGCCTCGTGGAGGTGAACGTCTCCGCCGCCTCGATCGCGGCGACCGATCTTCTCGGGTTCATCGAGCACGAGCTCGAGGCGACGGGTGCCGACCCGCGCGATCTCGTCTTCGAGATCACCGAGACCGCGTTGATGCACGACATCGAAGCGGGCGAAACCTTCGCGCGCTCACTCGCCGACCTCGGGTGCCGTCTCGCGCTCGACGATTTCGGCACGGGCTTCGGCAGCTTCACGTACCTCAAGAAGCTGCCGGTCCACTGCCTGAAGATCGACACGGAATTCGTGCGTGAGCTTGCCGGAAACCCCGCCAACCAGCACGTCGTGAACGCGATCGTCAGCCTCGCACGAGCGTTCGACCTGGCGACGATCGCAGAGGGGGGCGAGGATGCCGAGGCCCTCGCGCTCCTCCAGCGTGCCGGTGTCGACTACGCGCAAGGTCTCCACCTCGGTCCACCTTTGCCGATCGAACGCTATTGACGAGCGGTTTGCGTCGTGATCGACGGCGACCGGTCAACCGTGTGCCACGTACGGGGAAGGCGCGTGGCC
>DASQHW010000382.1:0-6705 GCA_035631895.1 Acidimicrobiia bacterium
GTCGTGCCGGACGACGCCGATGTGTTGCGCGTCGGCACGTTGTCGAAGACCCTCGGTTCGCTCGGTGGTTTCGTGGCCGGCCCGGCGCGCTACATCGAGCTCGTCGAGAACCGGGCCCGGCCGTACATCTTCACGACCGCGCCGACGCCGGCCGACAGTGCAGCTGCCCTCGCGGCGCTCGGTGTGCTGCAGTCGCGCGAAGGTGCCGCGCTCGTCGCTCGTCTGCGGTCGCTCGTCGATCGCGTCCGCTCGTGCCACCCGTCACCGATCGTGCCGTTCGTGATCGGCGACGAACGCTCGACCCTCGAAGCCGCCGCGGCGTTGCTCGACCGCGGCGTGCTCGTTCCCGCGATCCGTCCGCCGACCGTTGCCCCGGGCACCTCACGCCTGCGCGTCACGCTTTCTGCCTCGCACACCGATGCACAGGTTGCGCGGCTGCAACACGCGCTGGCCGACGTGCTCGGAGAGCTCCACACCGCGTGACCTCCGCGGACGGAAAGCGCCTCGTGGTGGTCACGGGCACCGGCACCGACATCGGCAAGACGTATGTGACGGCTGCACTGGCGCGTGCGCTCGGCGCGCACGCCCGCAAGCCCGTGCAGTCATTCGACCCCACCGACGGGTCCACCGACGCCGATGTGCTTGCCGCGGCGACCGGCGAGGCAGTCGAGCGCGTGTGCCCCCGGCACCGGTGGATTCCCCTGCCGATGGCACCCCCGATGGCCGCCGACGCACTCGGCCTCTCCGCGATCCGGCTCGCAGACCTCGTGCGCGAGCTCGATGCGCCGGATACGGGCATCACGCTGGTCGAAGGCGCCGGCGGACTGCTCTCCCCGCTCGCGCACGATGGCGACACCCGCGACCTGATCGACGCGTGCCGGCCTCGCGCGGTCGTCCTCGTCGCGGACGCGGGGCTCGGCACGATCGGTTTGGTCCGACTGTGCGCGGCGGCGCTCAGGACGGCACCAATCGTGTGTATGAACCGGTTCGACGCGACGGACGACCTGCACCGTCGCAACGCGGCATGGCTGCGCACGCGCGAAGGCCTCGACGTCGTCACCGACCTCGAGGCCCTCGCGGCGCGTCTTCGGATGAGCTAGGAGTGAAGCAGTGACTGCGGCGAGAGCTCGGCCGTCTTCCCGTCGAGGTTCACCAGCGGGCCCAGCTTCTTCGTGTGGCCGGCGGTGGCGTCGTAGGTGATGAGCTGGAACGTCTCACCGAGGAACCAGTCGGTTGCGCTCGTGTCCCACGTGGCGCCGGGGAGCTCGAGACCGATCCCCGTGCCGTCCTTGAAGTTGCGCGCGGTCTCCATCACCGACGAGCGCGTGAGCTTCGGCGAGTTCTCGAGGATCCTCGCCATGAGTGCCGCGGTCGTCCAGCCGTACGCCACGATGCCGTCGGTGGCGTCCGCATCCGAGTACTTCTTCACCTGCTGCATGTAGAGCTGCATCGCGGGGAGGCTCGCGTTGCCGGGATCGGCCGGGTCGACCAGCGGCGTCACGGTGAGGAGGCCGTCGGCGTTCTTGCCGGCCGCGCCGAGCAGCAGCTTCGAGACGCACGTCCCCGACATGTACACGATCGGCTTCCAGCCGGCATCGCCCATCGCGGTGAGCGCGTTCGGGCACGCGAGCAGCGTCGCGCCGAGCAGGAATGCGTCGGCATTCGTCGCGGCGAGGCTCGTGACCGCCGACTTCACGTCCGAGCTCTCGGGGTCGTATCCCTGCGTCTGCACGATCGTGAGGTTGGTGCCCTTGATCAGCTCCGTCAACGTATCGGCGTAGGACTGGCCGAAGTCGTCGTTGGCCTTCAGCACCGCGATCTTCGCGTTGGGCTTGTTCTTCTTCAGGTAGTCGACGAAGACGCGCACCTCGAGCGGGTACGGCACGAGCTCGGAGCCGAGCATCCACGGGAACTTCGTGTTGCCCCACTGCACCGCGCCCGACGCGATCAGGAGATCGGGCACGCAGTCGCTGTTGACGGTGTCGCGTGCGCCGAGGTTGTTCTTCGTGCCCACGACGTTGAACAACGAGAAGACCTTGGTGTCGTTGATCAGCGAGTTGACGTTGGTCACCGTCCGGGCCGCGTCGTACGCGTCGTCTTTGTCGACGAGCTTGATCTGGTACTTCTTGCCGCTCCCCTTCGGGACTTCGACGCCGCCCTGGGCGTTGAGGTAACTGAAGTACGAGCGCTCGCCCTTGAGGATCGCGGTGAACGGCGCGTACAGCCCGGACTCGGGGAGGCTCGTCCCCAAGGTGATCGTGTTGCCGCTGACGCCGACCGAGTCCTGGCCCGCCGGGCAATTGGACGTGTCGATGATCGGCGTCGTTCCACCCGGCGTCGACGCGCCCGTGTTCCCGGTGGTGTTGCCGGACCGGCGACTGCTGCCGCACGCGGCAATGACGAGAGCGAGCACGGTGCACAGCGCGAGCGCTCGCAAGGAATTCGACGGCCCCCGGCGGTCACGACCTCGGTGATTCATGGGGTTCCTTTCAGGTGGTGAGTGGTGCAGGGGTGGGTGGCGGCGCGCCGGATCGACCGCTCATGAGTCGAGTCCAGAAGCGGCGCAGGCCGCCGACGATGCCATCGGGCATCACGAACACGAACAGGATCAGCAAGATGCCGAAGATCGCGGGAGACGCGGCCGGGTTGCCGAGGGTGCGCTTCAGGATGCCGACCGAACCGACGTGCCGCGGCAGCACCTCCGAGATGAACCATTGGAGGCCGACGATAACGCCGGCCCCGATCAGCGGGCCGATCACCGTGGCGGCGCCGCCGATCACGACCGCGACGAGGAACTTGATCGAGAGCTGGAAGGTCTGCACCTTGTCGGCGTTGGCGAGGTGGTCGACGAGCACCGAGCACGAGCCGGCGAGACCCGCGTAGAGCGCGCTCAACCCGAATGCCAGCACCTTGACGCGCGCCGCGTTGATGCCGACGGTCTCGGCCGCGGCTTCGTGGTCGCGCACGGCGATGAGCGCGCGCCCGAATCGGCTCCGCACCATCAGGTACGTCGCGATGACGAGCACGACGGTCAGGGCGAACGTCACGTAGTACGCCCACTGGTCGTCGCGGCCGATCGCCGACAGCCACGTCGGCACCCATTGGGGAGGCTCGAGCTCCGTGCGGTTCAGCGCGACGAGGTTCGTGCCGCCGGTCACGTGCACGAAGTGCTTGGTGAGATCGGGGAACAGCACCGCGAGACCGAGCGTGACGAGTGCGAGATACAAGCCCTTGACCCGCAGCGCGGGGAACCCGATCAGCACGCCGACGACGAAGCACAGAGGAGCCGAGACGAGCAACGTGGGGAGGAACTGCCAGCCGTGCTGGTGCATCAGGAGCGCGGAGGTGTAGGCGCCGAGCCCGAAGAACGCACCATGTCCGATCGACACCTGGCCGTTGTACCCCGTCAGGATGTTGAGCCCCATCGCGGCCATCCCGATGTAGAGCGCCTGGGCCCAGCGTTGGGTGTCGGTGGCGCTCGTCAGGTGGGGAATCAGCGAGAGCACGACGAGCGCGACGATCGATGCTGCGAGCCCGATCATCTGGAGCCGGCGCCGGGACGTCACACGCGCTCCACTCGTCGGGTACCGAAGAGCCCCTGTGGGCGAACCATCAGCACGATGAGGATCAGCGCGAACGGCACGACGAGCACGATGTCGCTCAACGACTTGATGTACTGGGTCGTGAGCGACTGCGCGACGCCGACAATGAGGCCGCCGACGACCGCGCCGACCGGGCTGTCGAAGCCACCGAGCGCCGCGGCAGCGAACGAGAACACCAGGATCGACTGCATCGACGAGGCCTGCAGGCCGAGCGTCGGGATGACCAGGCAACCGGCGAGCGCCCCGAGCGCGGCGGCGAGGGCCCAGCCGAGCATCAGCATGCGACCGGCGGGCACGCCTGAGAGCCGGCTCGACTCGGGATTCGACGACACCGCGCGGAATGCGAGGCCGAGCTTGGTGTGCTGGAACAGCAGGTAGAGCACGAGGCATTCGAGGATCAGCACGCCGACGAGCACCAGCGTGTCGGTCGAGATCTGCACGTCGCCCGGCCGCCACACGTGCCTGGGATACGCGCGCGGGAGGTTGGTCTTGATGTCGGAGCCGAACTGCACCTGCACGATGGAGTTGAGCGCGAGGAACATGCCGATCGTGACGATCACGAGCACAAGGGGCGACGAATTCTCGACCGGACGGATCACCACGCGCTCGATCATGGCGCCGCCGATGAAGGAGAGCACCACGGTGAGGAGGATGGCCACGATCACCGGCATGCCGCGATCCGTGAAGTACCAGAAGAGGTACGTCGAGTAGAGCGCCATCTCGCCCTGTGCGAAGTTCAGGATCCCGGTCGTGCGGTAGATCAGGACCAGGGCGAGGGCGAGCGAGGCGTAGATGGCACCGTTGCCGATGCCGTTCATCAGCTGAGTGAGGAACAACGACATCCGATCGCCTCAGATCCCGAGATACGCGCGGCGTACCTCGTCGTTGCCGGCGAGCTCGTCCGCCGAGCCCGATGTGACAATCGTTCCGGTCTCGAGCACGTAGCCGCGGGTCGCGATGCCGAGCGCGAGGTTGGCGTTCTGCTCGACGATGAGCATCGACACTCCCTGCTCGCGGTTCAGGTCGCCGAGTGTCCTGAACAGCATCTGCGTCACGATCGGCGCGAGCCCGAGCGACGGCTCGTCGAGCAGCACGAGCTTCGGACGGGCCATCATGGCCCGCGCGATCGCGAGCATCTGCTGCTCGCCGCCGCTCATGCTTCCCGCCTGCTGATCCCGGCGTTCGCCCAGCCTCGGGAACACGGAGAGCCAGCGCTCGATGTCGGCGTCGACCTCCTTGTCCCGACGGGTGTAGGCCCCGATACGGAGGTTCTCGACAACGTTGAGGTCGACGATCGTGCCCCGTCCCTGCGGCACGTGCGCAATGCCGGCGGCGCCGTTCTGCTCGGGCTTGCGGCCGAGGATCTGCCGCCCGGCGAGCTCGACGCGGCCCTGCCCGTCGATCATCCCGCAGATCGCTCGCAACGTCGTGGTCTTCCCGGCTCCGTTGGCGCCGAGGACCACGACGACCTCGCCCTCGTCCACGGAGAAGTCGACACCGTGCAACACCCTGACCGCGCCGTACCCCGCCCGTAGCTCGGAGACCGCGAGCAGTGCGCTCATGGAGTCGGTGCCCCGAGGTACGCCTCGACGACGCGAGGGTTGTCGCGGACCTCGGCGGGCATTCCCTCGGCGATCTTCGAGCCGAAGTCCAGCACGACGACGTGGTCCGAGATCGACATGACCATCGTCATGTGGTGTTCCACGAGCAGCACCGTGAGCTTGAACTCGTCCCGGACCGACCGGACGAGGTCGCCCAACTCGTCGACCTCGGAGTGCGTCAGCCCGGCCGCAGGCTCGTCGAGCAACAGCAGCCGCGGCCGCGCCGCGAGCGCGCGGGCGATCTCGATGCGCTTCAACGTGCCGTAGGGAAGCCCCACCGCGGGCCGGTCGGCGAGATGCGCGAGCGAGAGCCTGTCGAGAATCCCCCGTGCTTCGGCGCGCCGCTTGGCGTTCGCAGGCCCGAGCGAATAGCCGCCGATCAGGACGTTGTCGAGCACCGAGAGGGCGGGGAACAAGGCGAGGTTCTGGAACGTGCGCGCGATGCCCACCTTCGCGATCCGGGACGGTGCCATCGAGAGGAGCTGCTTGCCGTCGTAGACGATCTCGCCGCTCGTCGGGTGGTACAGCCTGCTCACGCAGTTGAACAACGTCGTCTTGCCCGCACCGTTCGGTCCGATCAGCGCACAGATCTGGCCCGGTTCGATCGCGAACGTCAGGTCGGCGAGCGCGACGATGCCGCCGAACTCGACGCGCACGTCCTCGACCGACAACAACGCCATGCCGTCTCCCCCCGGATCAAGCCGGCGAGAACCTAGTCGCGTTCGCGCCCGAGGCCCACAGCTTGTTCCCGCTTGCGCGCGTTCAGAGACCGAGGAGGCGGTCGAGCCCGACAGTGAGGCCGGGCGTGTCGACCACTTTGCGGATCGCCAGCAGCACTCCCGGCATGAAGGACGATCGGTCGATCGTGTCGTGACGGATCGTCAGCGTCTGGCCGGTCGTGCCGAGGACGACCTCTTGGTGTGCGACCAGCCCCCTGAGTCGCAACGCGTGTATGTGGATGCCGTCCACAGTCCCTCCGCGGGCGCCCTCGGTGACGACCTTGGTCGTCGGGTCTTCGACCCATTCCTTCGACGCTGCCGCCATTCGTTGCGCCGTGTGGACCGCCGTACCGGACGGCGCGTCGACCTTGTGCTCGTGATGGAGCTCGATGATCTCCGCGCTCTCGAAGAACGGTGCAGCCAGCTCCGCGAAGCGTGTCATCAGCACTGCCCCGATCGCGAAGTTCGGCGCGATGACCGCGTTCGCCGTGCCCTCGGCGAACAGCTCGGCAACGTCGGCGAGCTCGTCGTCGGCGAAGCCGGAGGTGCCGACCACCGCGTGCACACCGTGCGCGGCACACCACCGAAGGTTCTCGCGCGCCGCTTCTGCGACGGTGAAGTCGACGGCGACGTCGGCGCCGGCATGCTCGAACGCGTCGGGCTTGGCGGACACCTGGATCTGCGTCCCCGACACGCCCAGCTGCTGCAGGTCGATGCCGGAATGGAACGGATCGACCGCCGCGACGAGCTCGAGATCCGAGGCGTCGTGCACTGCCCGGCACA
>DASQHW010000383.1:0-7824 GCA_035631895.1 Acidimicrobiia bacterium
GACACGACGTTCGAAGAAGAGACCGAGACGGACCTGTTCGGTGAGCAGGTGGTGCTGTGCGGTGGTCTCGTCGAGTTGATCCGCAACGGCTACGAGACCCTCGTCGAAGCCGGATACCAGCCGGAGAGCGCGTACTTCGAGACGCTGCACGAGGTGAAGCTGATCGTCGACCTCATCTACGAGGGCGGCATCGCCGCGATGAACTACTCGATCTCCGACACCGCCGAGTACGGCGAGATGTCACGCGGTCCGCGCATCGTGACGCCCGAGACGAAGGCGGAGATGAAGAAGATCCTCGGCGAGATCAAGAGCGGCGAGTTCGCGAGGGAATGGATCGCCGAGAACGAGCAGGGGCGCCCGAACTTCAACCGGATGCGCGAAGAGAACGCCAAGCACCCGATCGAAGCGGTCGGCAAGCAACTGCGGTCGATGATGCCCTGGATCGCCGCCGGCAAGCAGCGTGTGCAGGACGTCAGCGGCGGGTGACGCGACGAGTGACGATCAGATGATCTTCACGGCGTCGAGGACCGCGGCGGCATAGGCCTCGTCGCCGTCGATCTCCACGGAGTCCCGCCACGGGCGCCGCTTGGTACCCCACACGACGAAATCGTGACTCGTCGAACGGACGGTCGCGGCGGCGTCGCCGGCGGCGCCTTCGGTCACCGACACCCGCTCGGTTCCGGGCGCGATCGTCCAGGTGCCACCGCCCGGGCCGGAGCGCTCGAGGACCAGCGGTCGCTGTACGACCGTGTCGAGCGCTGCCGCGCACATCCACGGCAGGCCCGCGAGCATCCATTCCACCGTGGGCCGGAGGCGTTGTTCGTCGCGCGGCGGCTGCGGCCGGTCGATCGGACCGGTCGGTGCGAGCAGGTCGTGACGCAGGTGGCAGTAGGCGTCGAACAAGAACGTGCTCGGCAGGATGGACATCGTGTGCGTGCCGAGCTCTCCCATCGGCAGCGGCGTCTCCGCGATCCCCGGCGACTGCACCGACGCAAACACCTCGGCAGCCTGGGCGCTGTACTTCTCGTACTCGTCGACTACCTGCTCGATCGGCCACGTGCGCCGTTCGGTCACCGGCGGTTCCATCGCGTCCTCCGTGCCGCTCGACGTGTCGGGCAGGAACGCGGGATCGACGACGCCGTGCAGCGTGCACGCCATGTGACCGAAGACGTCCCGCACCGCCCAGCCCTTGCAGTCGGACGGCCGGTTCCACTCGTCCTCGCTCAAGCTCTTCGCGACCGAGAGGATCGCGTCACGCTCGGCCCGAAACCCCTCCACCGCGAGCTTGCTCATGTTGTGGTCCCCCCGAGGTAGGCGCGTACGCGGCCGAGGTTATCGGTGCGGGCTTCGACCGTGTCGAGGAGCGATCAGCTGCGCGGCACCTGGGACCACGGCAGCTCGCGGTCTGTGCGCGGCTCGCCGGGGAGGCCCAGCATGCGTTCACCGAGGATGTTCCGCATGATCTCCGACGTGCCGCCCTCGATCGAATTCGCACGTGCGCGCAGGAACATCTTGCGTGCGGACCCGAGCGGCGCCTCGAGTCCGGCCTCGGCGGGCCGCTTGAAGGTGAAGTCGTAGTCGACGAGGCCCGCGGGACCCAGCAGGTCGATGCAGAAGTCGTATGTCGCCTTGTTCAGGTTCGCGAGCGCGAGCTTCGCGATGGATCCTTCGGGACCGGGATTTCCCTTGCGCGCGGCCTCGGCGGCACGCAGGTTCGTGTAACGCAGCACCTCGTTCTCGATCCAGAGCTGCGCGAGCCGGTCGCGGTGCACGGGATCGCGTTCGGCGCGCTTGCTCCAGAGATCGACCGCCTCTTGGATCGCGGTGGCGCGCCGCCCCCCGCCGCTTCCCGTCGCGCCGCCGATCGTGGTGCGTTCGTTCATGAGCGTCGTCATCGACACGCGCCATCCGTCGCCGACGTCTCCGATGCGATCGGCATCCGCGATGCGGACGTCGGTGAGATACACCTCGTTGAACTCTGCCTCGCCGGTGATCTGCCGCAGCGGGCGCACTTCGACGCCCGGCGCGTGCATGTCGACCATGAAGTAGGTCAGACCCTTGTGCTTGGGGATGTCGGGATCGGTGCGCGCGACGAGCATGCCGCGATCCGCGATGTGCGCAAGCGTGTTCCACACCTTCTGGCCGTTGACGACCCACTCGTCACCGTCACGCAACGCTCTGGTCGCAAGGCCGGCAAGGTCGGAGCCTGCGCCCGGCTCGGAGAACAGCTGGCACCAGATCTCCTCACCGGTGAACATCGGGCGCAGCGCGCGCTTGCGCAACTCGTCGCTGCCGTGCGTCACGACCGTGGGTCCCGCCAGCGACAAGCCGAAGAACAATGTGCCGTGCGGTGACGGCACGCCTGCTTCCCGCAGCCGGCGATCGACGTGTCGCTGGACGCGTGGCGGCAACCCGAGACCACCGAACCCGTCGGGGAAATGGACCCACGCCAGCCCCAGGTCGTACTGCGTGCCGCGGAACGTCTCTTGATCAGTGGTTTTCGGATCGTGCGCCGCGAGGAGGTCGTCGACGAGGGCGTCGACCCGGCTCAGGTCGTTGTCAGCCATACGGTCCAGCGTAACTTCTCTGCACGTGGGAATACTCCGGCTCACGCAACCCGATCTCTTCTACGCGCGCCAGCAGATGGCCTTCTCGCTCGGTGCGCACATCATCCTCGCGTGTATCGGCATGGCGTTCCCCTTCATGGTGGTGTTCACCGAATGGCGTGGTCAACGAACCGGCGACGCCATGTACACCACGCTCGCGCGGCGCTGGTCGAAAGCGATGGGCGTCCTGTTCGCGGTCGGCGCGGTATCGGGCACGATCCTGTCGTTCGAGTTCGGGATCCTGTGGCCGCGCTGGATGGGTCGCTTCGGAGACGTGATGGGCCTGCCGTTCGCGATGGAGGGATTCGCGTTCTTCCTCGAAGCAATCTTCATCGGCATCTATCTCTACGGCTGGGACCGCCTGCCGGCCCGTGTGCATTTGTGGGTCGGTGTGCCGATCGGCTTCGCGGGCACGGTGTCGGCGTTCTTCGTCGTCTCTGCAAATGGGTGGATGAACGATCCTGCCGGGTTTCGCGTCGACGCGAGCGGCAACGTCACGCACGTCGATCCGTGGGCGGCCTTCCTGAATTCGGCGGTCTGGCCGGAGGCGACGCACATGATCCTCGCCGCGTTCATCGTGGCGGGCTGTCTGGTCGCGACTCCCTACGCGTGGGCGATGCTGCGCGGCCGGCGCACGCGCTACGAACGGCTCGGTGTCCTCGTGCCGCTGACCGTCGCGCTGCTCGCGGCGCCGGTGCAGATCGTCGTCGGTGACTGGGCGGGTCGACATGTCGTGCAACATCAGCCCGCGAAGTTCTCGGCGATGGAGGGCCAGTACCACACCGAGAAGGGTGCGGCACTCCATCTGGGCGGGTGGTATTCCGGCGGAGAGATCAAGGGCGCGATCCGCATCCCGAAGGCTCTCTCGTTCCTCGCGTACCACGACCCGAACGCAGCCGTGCCCGGCCTCGAGCGGGTGCCGCCCGCCGATCGCCCGCCGGTGAACGTCGTGCGCGTGTCGTTCCAGCTGATGGTCGCGATCGGTGTGGCGATGCTCGGCCTCGGGCTGTGGTTGTTGGTCGTCTGGCGGCGGCGGCGCGACCTGCCCGCCTCCCCTTGGTTCCTGCGCGCCGTGGTGCTGTCGGGCCCGGCATCGGTGGTCGCGCTCGAATGCGGCTGGATCGTGACCGAGGTGGGTCGTCAGCCCTGGATCGTGTGGCAGGTGATGCGCGTGCGCGACGCGGTCACGACCGCGCCGAACATCCGGTGGGGCTACTTCTTGCTGCTCGCGGTGTACACGAGCATGGCGGTGTTCGCGTTCATCGTGCTCCGACGACTCGCACGCGTTCCGCTTCCGGCAGAGTTCAAGGAGACGTCGTGACGCTCGCCGAGGCGTGCGCGGCGGTGATGTTCGTCGGCATCACCTTGTACGCGTTGCTGGCGGGTGCCGACTTCGGCGCGGGATTCTGGGACCTCCTGGCCGGCGACGCGCGACGAGGACGGGCGCCGCGTGCGCTCATCGAGCAATCGATCGGCCCGGTATGGGAAGCCAACCATGTATGGCTGATCTTCGTGCTGGTGGTGCTGTGGACCGCGTTCCCGACCGCGTTCGCACCGATCATGTCCACGCTGTACGTGCCGCTCACCCTGGCGGCCGTCGGCATCATCCTGCGGGGTGCGTCGTTCGCGTTTCGAAAGTCGATCGACACGTTGGAGCTCCGGCAGCTGTTCGGCGCGACGTTCGCGTCGTCGTCGGTGCTCACCCCGTTCATGCTGGGCGCGGTCGTGGGTGGCGTCGCGTCCGGGCGCGTGCCCGCCGGGACGTCGGTGGGCAACGTCATGCGCAGCTGGCTGAACCCGACGTCCGCGCTCGGCGGCACGATGGCCGTCATCGTGTGCTCCTTCCTCGCGGCGGTCTACTTGACGGCGGACGCCGAGCGTCATCATGCAGAGCTGGTCCTCTACTTCCGTACACGCGCGCTGGTCAGTGGCGTCGTCGCGGGCGTGGTCGCCATGGCCGGCGTGTTCGTGCTGCGCGACGACGCGCCGCGCCTGTACCACGGCCTGACACATCGCGGCGCACCATTGATCGTGCTCTCGGCGATTGCGGGCCTGAGCACCCTCGTGCTGGTAGGGCGCGCCCGGTATCAGCTCGCGCGCTACACCGCCGCGCTGGCAGTCGTCGCGGTGCTGTGGGGCTGGGCGGCGGGACAGTACCCGTTCATGCTGGAGGACACGCTGCGAATCTCGGACGCGGCCGGCGCGCACGCGACGCTCGTCGCGGTGCTGGTCGTCCTGGGTATCGGGTCGCTCTTCCTCGTTCCCACACTTCTGTGGCTGCTGACACTGACCCAACGCGGCGTCCTCGCCGACGATCACTGACGACGAGCGCGAGCGACGGATTACTTCGTCGTGGCGATGCCACCGTCGACCGGGATCACGGCACCGGTGACATACGCCCCCGCGCGACTGGCGAGATATATCGCGACGCCGGCCATGTCGTCGGGCCGCCCGATGCGACCGAGCGGCGACGTCCGGGCGATCGCGTCACCGAAGTTGCGCAACGTCTCGGCCATCATCTTGGACTCGAACGGCCCGGGCGCGACCGCGTTCACCGTGATGTTGCGCGGGCCCAGCTGGCGTGCAAGGTGACGCGTGAGCTGATGGATCGCTGCCTTGCTGGATGAGTATGCGTACGTCTCCAGCATCGGGACCTGGATCGCGTCGATCGAACCGATGTTGATGATCCGCGCCGGATCGTCCGGGGTCGCCGCGGCCTCGAGCATCGGCACGAGCGCCTGAGTGAGGAGGAATGGCGCCTTCACGTTGAGGTTCAGCACCTTGTCGAACGCCGACGACGGATACTCGGCGAGCGGCGCGCCCCAAGTTGCTCCCGCGTTGTTCACCAGCACGTGGAGGCGGTCCTCCCTGGTGCCCAGCTCGGTCGCAAGGCGGGTGATCTCGGCGTCTTCGGAGAGGTCGGCGGGCAGGCTCAGGCAGGTGCCGCCGCGGCCGTCCTTCGACAACTCGGCCGCCACCTCGTCACAGACCTCCGCTTTGCGTGACGAGATGTAGACCTTCGCGCCGGCCTCCACGAAGCCACGCGCGATCATCAGGCCGATCCCGCGGCTCCCGCCGGTCACCAGCGCAGTCTTGCCATCGATGTCGAACAGACCGCCCACGGCACCTCCTCGGAGAGTCGGGGATACTACGGGGGCGCCGGGCGAAGACTGCCGAGCCGGTGATCCGCAGCGGCGACCACGGCGAAGAGCAGCAAAGGCCCGGGGGAGGGTGATGGCGGTCGCGGAAGGCACGGCATGGGAGCACGAGGTGAAACGTCGTCTTGTCGCCCGTGACCACGCCGTGCTCAGCGAGATCTACGAGCAGTTCGGCTCGTACGTGTACGGCTTGGCCGCGCGCGTGATCCGCGATCCGCGGGCGGCCGAGGACATCACCCAGGACGTCTTCTTGTCGCTCTGGGAGCGGCCGGAGGCATTCGAGCCCGACCGGGGAAGGTTGCGGACGTTCGTCGGGACGCTCGCGCACCGGCGTGCGATCGACTGCGTGCGCCGGGAGGAAGCTCGCCGCAGGCGAACGGCGCGCGAGGCGGCAGGCGTGCTCCCGATCCCCGACGTCGACGAGCTGGCGATGGCGATCGTCACGGCGGAGCAAGTTCGCGCCGAGGTCGAGCGGTTGCCGGCCGAGCAGCGGCAGGCGATAGAGCTGGCGTACTTCGGGGGACGTACGTACCGGCAAGTTGCCGATGAGCTGGGGATCCCGGAGGGTACGGCCAAGTCGCGTATGCGGCTGGGGTTGCGTCGGATAGCCGACGCGCTGGGTGCGATCGGTGTGGAGCAAGCATGGACCTGACGGCGAGCGAGTTCGAAGACCTGATCGGGGCGTACGCGCTCGATGCGTGCGAGCCCGACGAGGTCGCGGCGCTGGACGCGTACGTCGAGGGCCACCCCGAGATCGCCGCCGATGTGGAACGGCTGCGCGAGGCGGCCGCGGCGCTCGGTGCGGCGGGTGCGGTGATCCCACCGCCGGGCTTGCGCGACCGGCTGTTGCACGTCGCCGGAGAACGCGTGTCGCCCGTGAGTCCCCAAGAGGCCCTGGAAGCGGAGACCGAGCGTTTCGACGCACTGCTCGCGACACTCGCCGGCGCCGACCTGGACGTGGTCACGCACAACGGTCTCTCGGTGCACGACCTCGTGTCGCACATCGAGGCGATCGACCGTGCGTTCGTGGGTGAGGCTGCGGCCGACCCCGCCAAGTACCGCCTCATCGGTGCGGCCGAGGTGCAGCAGATCACGGCCGAGACGCTGCCCGAGCACGCCGGCGAAGCGTTCGCCGACACCGTGACGCGTTTCCGCGGCACCCGCGCGGATCTCGTCGGGCTCGCCGACCGGCTCCCGCCCGAGAAGCTCGTCGCCGGGTACCGCTGCGACGACGTGCTCGTGGTTCGCGCGTTCGAGACGTGGACGCATCACGACGACATCTGCAGGGCGCTGGGGCGAGACGAGACGGTTCCCGCGCCTGCGGTGATGCGCGCGATGGCGGAGCTGTCGGTTCGCTCGTTGCCGCTCGCCATGGCGGTGCGAGGCACGCCGCGCCCCGACCGCATCGCGCGGCTGGTGCTCACCGGTGCCGGCGGCGGCGAGTGGACCTTCGCGTGCGGACCGGGCGCAGCGGCGAGTGGCGTCGCCGACGTGGTGATCCGCGCGCCCGTCGTCGAGTGGTGCCGGCGCTTCGCCGACCGGCTCGAGCCCGACGTGGTCCCCGCCGAGGTGGAAGGCGACGTGGAGCTCGCGAAAGAGCTGGTCAGCGCCGCGAACGCGTTCGCCGGGCTCTGAGACGCCGCGAACGCGCGGATTGCCATTGTCGCGATCCGGTCGGAGAGCGATCGCGGAACCGGTGCCAAAGAGTCGCTCAAGGTTTGCGCACGCGGTGCCGATACGCGGCGCCTCGCCCCCGGAGTTACGAGGCGGCTTCCGTCGAGCCGCCGGAACTGAGGTTGTTCGCCTCCTGTTGCTTCTCAAGCTCGGCGATCTCCGCGACCTTGGCGTCGATCTGCGCGTCGGCGTCCGCCGGCGCCTCGTTGCGCTTCTGTGCGACCACGAGCGCGCCGATCTGCTCGCAGAGATCGTTGATCTTCTTCTGCAGGCGCGCGTCCTCGATCTTCTCCTTGCCGACGTTCGTGGCGTGCTTCGCCTGCTCCGCGGCCTTGGTCGCGGTCTCCTTCATCTTGTCGAGGAAACCCATTTGAAACCTCCTGTGG
>DASQHW010000384.1:0-2966 GCA_035631895.1 Acidimicrobiia bacterium
GACGACCGGATCCAGAAGTCACAAGGCGGCTCGGTGTGGCCGGACAGCTTCACGCACGGCACGTCCGAGCAGCGTGACCGCTAGTTCAGCCGTGGTTACGCCAACGGAAGCATGCAGGACTGCGACACGTTCTCCGCGAGCTCCCTTTGAGGAGAGGATGTCATCAACAGCTCCCTAGCCTCTTTGCCATCAGGACTGTGCGCCCAGCTCGAGCCGCTCGATCGTCTCGATGTACTCCTCGACCAGCCCGAACATCACATCGCGCACAGATCGCACCTCGTTCATACGTCCGACGATCTGACCGACCGGGGCGAACGCCAGGTCCTTCCGATTCGACCGGGCAATGCGCGCGTTGGCCTCCGACGTGAGGATGTTCTGCAACGGCATCCCGAGAGGACCGGGCCCGTCGGGGTCGGCCCAGGCGTCGGTCCACACGTTACGCAACATGCGCGCGGGCTTGCCCGTGTAACAACGCGAGCGAACCGTATCGGCCGATGTCGCCTCCAGATACGCCTGCAACACGGCCGGGCTCGAGCCACCCTCGGCCGTCGTCAACCAGAGCGACCCCAGCCACACCCCCTGCGCGCCGAGCGCCAATGCCGCCGCAATCTGACGCCCACTCCCGATTCCTCCGGCACCCAGTACCGGCACGGGATCTACCGCGTCCACGACCTCCGGAACGAGCACCATCGTCGAGATCTCGCCCGTGTGGCCACCGGCTTCGTAACCCTGGGCGACGATGATGTCGACGCCGTTGTTCACGTGCCGCTGCGCGTGCACCGCCTTGGCCGCCAGCGCCGCGACCTTCACGCCGTGCTCGTGCGCCTGGTCGATCACATCCTTCGGCGGCGAGCCGAGCGCGTTCGCGATGAGCCTGATCGGGTGGGCCAACGCAATCTCGACGTGTCTGCGCGCGACATCGTCGGTCCAGCCGAGCACACCGTGAGGCTCCTCACCTTCCGGCAGCGGCGGCAACTCGAAACGCTCCATGAGCTCGTCGACATAACGCCAATGATTCGCGTCGATCATCGAACGGATCTGGTTCAACATCTCCTCGGGATCGGCGCCGTGCACATCGACCGCCTTCTGCGGCATCACGGTGTCGACGCCGTACGGCATGCCGTTCACGTGCTCATCGATCCAGTTCAGCTCGATCTCGAGCTGCTCGGGACTGAAGCCGACCGCGCCCAGCACACCAAGACCACCCGCCTTGCTGACCGCCGCAACAACATCGCGACAGTGCGTGAAAGCGAAGATCGGGTACTCGATCCCGAACAGGTCGCACAGCGGGGTTCGCATCTCAGCCTCCGAAGAGCCGGTCGGAACTAGAACACGTTCTAGGCTACGGCACGCGAGATGCCTTCACCACCGTTCGGGCGACGACGACTCGGTCTCGGTCGGCACTTGGCCACCATAGGCAGCGACGCGCTCGCACACCTCGACGACGTCGCACGACAACCGCAACACATTGTCGAGAAGCTGACCGAGCACGCCGAACGAGCGCACCGGCCGCGACGACACAGACAACTCGCCGAAAGTCAACATCCTGCTAGCTGTGTTCTCCCGCGGCGACGAGCTCGTCGTCGCGCGGGTCCGATGGCTGGAGTTCGATCGGGTGCTCGTCGACGCGGACCTTGGGGATCAGGCGTTGCAGCCACCGGGGCAGCCACCAGTTCGCGTCGCCCAGGAGCTCCATCGTGGCGGGAACGAGTACGACCCGCACGACGGTCGCGTCGATCGCCACGGCGACGGCGAGGCCCAGTCCGATGAGTTTCAGCGCGCGCAGGTCGGAGACAACAAAACTGCCGAAGACGAACACCATGATCAGCGCAGCGGCGGTGATCACGCGCGCGGTCGACGCGAGCCCTTCGGCCACGGCCGTCGCGTTTTCGCCGGTGTGGTCGTATTGTTCGCGCACCGCACTCAGCAGGAACACCTCGTAGTCCATCGAGAGTCCGAAGACGATCGCGAACAGCATCATCGGAACCCATGGTTCGATCGGCGCCGCGCTGACACCCAGCAGATCGGCTCCCCATCCCCACTGGAACGCGGCGACGATCACGCCGTACGCGGCGCCGATCGACAGCAGGTTCATCAACACTGCCTTCAGCGGGACGAGAACCGACCGGAACACGACCAGCAAGAGCAGGAAGCTCAGCGCGAGGACGGCCCCGATGAAGACTGGCAGCCGCGCGCCGATGACGTCGGCGAAGTCGATGGAGCTCGCGGTCTGGCCGCCGAGGTGTACGCGCAGGCCGGTGCCCGCGATGGCGTCGGGAACGACGTGATCGCGTAACCGGTGGACGAGACGCTCGGTCGCCTTGTCCTGCGGTCCGGTGGTGGGGTAGAGCGTGGCGAGCGCCGCGGTCCCGGAAGGACTGAGTCGTGCGTCAGTGACCGAGGCAACACCTGCGGTCGCGCGCAGCGCTTGCTCGAGGTGCGGTAGTCGCGACGTGAGGTTGCGATCGGGGCTCTCCGCGACGACGAGAATCGGTCCGTTCGCGCCCGGTCCGAAGCCGCGCGTGACGAGGTCGTAGGCCTGGTGCGTCGTGCTTGACTTGGGATCGTTGCTCGCGTCGGCGTTGCCGAGCCGTAGCTGCAGCGCGGGAACCGCGATCAGCAACAACACGATCAAGCCCGCAAGCGCGATCGGGACCGGCCGGTGCTGAACGGTACGGGCCCACCGGTGCCACAGCGTCTCACGTCCGCTCGGCGTGCGACGGCCCACCTTGAAGCGGTCGATCGTGAACCCGACGAAGCCGAGCAAGGCCGGGAGCAATGTGAGCGCCGCCAGCACCGCGATCACAACCGCGAGAGAGATGCCCACCGCGAGGCCATGCAGAAACGGCAGACCCATGAGGAAGATGCCGAGCACCGATACCATCACGGTGAACCCCGCGAACACGATGCGACCCTCGTCGCCGTGACGCCGCGGGAACTCGCGTGCCAGCGCGTCGTACGCGCGT
>DASQHW010000385.1:0-4735 GCA_035631895.1 Acidimicrobiia bacterium
GCGGCGGCCGCGGACGCGATCCCGCGCGAGCTCCGGCGCGCGTCGGCGTACATGACGCATCCGGCGTTCACGTCCCATCGCTCGGAACACCAGATGCTGCGATACCTCCGCCGGCTCGCCGACCGCGACCTTGCCCTCGACCGCACGATGATCCCTCTCGGCTCGTGCACGATGAAGCTCAACGCCACCGCCGAGATGGAGCCGATCACGTGGCCGGAGTGGGCGCGCATGCATCCGTTCGCGCCCGTCGAGCAGTGCGCCGGATATCTCCAGCTGTTCGCGGACCTCGAGCGCCGGCTCGCCGAGATCACCGGCTACGACGCGGTGTCGTTGCAACCGAACGCCGGTTCGCAAGGTGAGTACGCAGGGCTTCTCGCGATCCGCAAGTACCACGAGTCACAGGGGCGCGCGGGGCGCGACGTGTGCCTCATCCCGGCGTCCGCGCATGGCACGAACGCGGCGTCGGCCGCGATGGCAGGCATGCGAGTGGTCGTGGTCGCGTGCGACGACCAGGGCAACGTGGACCTCGACGACCTCAAGCACAAGGCCGTCGAGCACGCCGACCGGCTCGGCGCGTTGATGGTGACCTATCCCTCCACGCACGGTGTGTTCGAGGAGCAGATCCGTGAGATCTGCGCGGTAGTGCACGATCACGGCGGCCAGGTGTACCTCGACGGCGCGAACCTCAACGCGCTCGTGGGAATCGCACGGCCCGGCAAGTTCGGCGCGGACGTGTCGCACCTGAACCTGCACAAGACCTTCTGCATCCCCCACGGTGGTGGGGGGCCGGGTGTCGGTCCGATCGGCGTGCGCGCGCACCTCGCGCCGTTCCTGCCGAACCACCCACTGCGCCCGGAGGCCGGCCCGGCGACAGGGATCGGTGCGATCAGCGCGGCGCCGTGGGGATCCGCGGGCATCCTCCCGATCCCGTGGATGTACATCACGATGATGGGCGCAGAAGGGTTACGGCGCGCGACGGAGGTTGCGATCCTGAACGCCAACTACGTCGCGCACCGCCTCGGTGCCCATTACCCGGTGCTCTACACGGGTGGGCACGGCCTCGTCGCGCACGAGTGCATCATCGACCTCCGTCCGATCACACGTGACACGGGCGTGACGGTCGACGATGTCGCCAAGCGGCTCATCGACTTCGGGTTCCATGCCCCGACGATGTCGTTCCCGGTCGCCGGAACCCTGATGATCGAGCCGACCGAATCGGAAGACCGAGGCGAGCTCGACCGTTTCGTCGACGCGATGATCGCGATCCGCGCCGAGATCGACCGGGTGGGCGCCGGCGAATGGACTCGTGACGACAACCCGCTCACGCACGCGCCGCACACGGCGGAGGACGTCACCGCCGACGACTGGCCGCACGCGTACACGCGCGAGACGGCGGCATTCCCGGTCGCGGGCCTGCGTACGACGAAGTACTGGTCGCCGGTCGGCCGGATCGACAGCGTGTACGGCGACCGCAACGTCTTCTGCAGCTGCCCACCGGTCGAGGCCTATGCCTGACTGCGCCTGCTCGCGGCCCAGCCGCCGGGTGTCATGCCATCGGTACGGACGAGACGGTGCGCGAACAACCAGCGGTCCCCGCCCGCGACCAGCTGGTCGCGGTAGCGGCCCCAGTGGTCGACGCCCGCGCCGGTGAACACCGTGAAGTACGACGACGCACGCGCGGCGAACTCCGACGTCACGTCGATCCACAGGCTCGACACGTGATGCTGCATGCGTCCCGGCGGCGAGCTCTCGACGACATCGGTGTTGACGCCCGTGAAGAACTGTGCGATCGCGTCCCGACCCTCGGCACGGGCGCCGCCGACCCCGTGCACCTCGAGCACGGCGTCGGGCGCGAACAGCGCGACGAGATCGTCGAACCGCCCACGATCGGCCGCATAGGTGTAAGACGCGATCGTGTGACGGATCGCCTCCCGCGCAGCAAGCTCCCACTGCTCCATGCGGCGAAAGCTTGTCAGGCGGGCCGGAACCAGAGCAGGCCGACCGTGTCGGACACTGGCTCCAACTCCACCATGACGGGGAGGGCGAGGGTCAGCGCCGCCGGTTCGAGACCGCGGAGGTTGCCGACCAGCCGGGGACCTTCCTCCAGCTCCGCGACGACGACGGCGTACGGCGGGGTGAACGCGGGATCGACATTGCGATGTGTGACCGTCCATGTGAAGACACGGCCGCGGCGCGATGCAGGTTCCCATGCCGCAGCCACCGACCCGCACGCCGCGCACCGGTGCCGCGGCGGATGGCGCCACGTGCCGCACGCCGTGCAGCGCTGCAGCCGCAGCTCGCCCCGCGCGAGAAACGCGTAGAACTCCGCGTTCGGCCCGATCGGCGCGGGAAGCAAACGGTCGCTCATCGATCCCGTCCGAGAATGACGATCGAGCCGTCGCCGAAGTCGCCCCATCCGGTGACACAACCGATCTCCGCGTCGCGCACCTGGGCCGTGCCCGCGTCGCCCCGCAGCTGGCGGACGGCCTCCACGACGTGGTTCATGCCCCACATGTGACCCTGTGACAAGAGCCCGCCGTGGGTGTTCGTCGGCAACGCACCACCGTCGAGGCGCAGGATGCCGTCGCGCACGAACGCGCCGGCCTCGCCGCGTCCGCACAACCCCAACGCTTCGAGCTGCAGCAGCACGACGTAGGTGAAGCAGTCGTAGACCTGGAGGAAGTCCATGTCGTGTGCCGACGCGCCGGCGGCGGCGAACGCGCGCGGCGCGGCGTCGGTGAGGCCGATGCGAAAGATGTCGGGCCGGTTTGCGATGTCGTCGGCAGGATACGGGTGGCCCTCGGCGCCGGCCACGATCAGTGCCGGCGCATGCGGCAGGTCGCGCGCTCGCTCGACCGAGGTCACCACGACCGCCGCCGCGCAGTCGGTCTCCAGGCAGCAGTCGTAGAGACGGAACGGCTCCGACACCCAACGCGCCGCGAGGTAGTCGTCCATCGTCAACGGCGTGCCGCGCATGAGCGCACGTGCGTTGTGCTGCGCGTGCGCTCGGAACGTCACCGCGATCTCACCGGTGTCGGTGTCGCGCGTCCCGTACAGCAGCTTGTGACGCATCGCGATCCACGCGTAGAATTGGGCCGCCGATCGCGCGCCGTACGGCAAGTAGAAGTCCACCACCGTGTCGCCGACCGCGCTGCCGTCGAGACCGCGGCGCGGCCTCGGCACGTCGGCCCGCGGACGGAACGCCGAATAGCCGTTCCACCCCACGACCACGAGCACGTGTCGCGCGATGCCGGCGGCAATCGCCAGCGCGGCGTGCTGCAGCGACGCGACCGGTGAAGCGCCACCCATGTGCACGGTCGTGGCGAGACGCAACGTGTCGATGCCGAGGTTGGCCGCGAGCTCCTCGCTCGATGTGTAACCCGGCGGCGGGATGATCCCGTCGATGTCCGCGGCAGCCAGACCGGCGTCCGCGATCGCCTCGTCGGCGGCTCGGAGCATCAGCTCGACGGGGAGGTGCGGTGCGCCGCGGACATAATCGGTCTCGCCGATGCCCACGATCGCGGCGCGGCCGCCGAACCCGTCCACGAGGCGGGGACGCTACCGGGAGCGACGCAGGGTGCGGGGCGGCGCGCGCTACGGACGCGGGGTCGTGGCGACTTGGTTTTGGGGGCCTCGCGATCTTGGTAGGCTTGTATTACCGAGTAGTAACTTCTCCGGCCGGCCCGGCCGGTTCGAATGAGGTGACCGGAATGGCCGATTTCTCGCTGGAGCTGAACGAAGACCAACAGCAGATCAAGGAGTGGGTGCACCACTTCGCCGCGGACGTCATCCGTCCCGCCGGGCCCGAGTGGGACGAGCGGGAAGAGACCCCCTGGCCGATCATCGAAGAGGCCGCCAAGATCGGGCTCTATTCGTGGGAGTTCGTGTCGACGGCGTTCCAGGACCCGCTCGGCCTGACGTTCCCGTTGCTGTCGGAAGAGCTGAGCTGGGGCGACGCGGGCATCGCCCTCGCGATCATGGGCACGACCCTCGGCGTCTCGGGAATCGCCGGCAACGGCACGCCCGAGCAGATCGTCGAGTGGGTGCCGCAGTGCTTCGGCACGCCGGACGACATCCGCATGGCGGCATTCGCGGTCAGCGAAGCCGACGCCGGCTCGGACGTGTCGTCGCTGCGGACGCGCGCGGTCTACGACGAAGCGAAGGACGAGTGGGTGCTCAACGGCACGAAGACGTGGATCACCAACGGCGGCATCACCAAGGTGCCGACCGTGCACGTCGTCGTTGCCACAGTCGATCCCGAGCTGAAGGGTCGCGGGCACGCGTCGTTCATCGTCCCGCCGGGAACGCCGGGGCTCAGCCAGGGCCAGAAGTTCAAGAAGATGGGCATCCGCGCGTCGCACACCGCCGAGGTCGTGCTCGACGACGTTCGCGTGCCCGGCCACTGCCTGCTCGGCGGCAAGGAGAAGCTCGACGCCCGGCTCGCGCGCGCGCGTGAGGGCAAGAGCAGCCGTGTGCAGGCGGCGATGGCAACGTTCGAGTCGACGCGCCCGATCGTCGGCGCGCAGGCCATCGGCATCGCGCGTGCGGCATACGAGTACGCGCTGCAGTACGCGAAGGACCGTGTCGCGTTCGGACGTCCGATCATCATGAACCAGGCGATCGCGTTCAAGCTCGCCGACATGAAGATGAAGATCGACGCGGCGCGGCTGCTCGTATGGCGCGCGTCGTGGATGGGCGCGACCGGCAAACCGTTCACCGCCGGCGAGGGCTCGAT
>DASQHW010000386.1:0-6149 GCA_035631895.1 Acidimicrobiia bacterium
GACAGGTGATCCAGGCCGGCACCGGGCAGATCACCGCCCGCCAGGCCGCCGTCAACGGCGGTATCCCGATGACAATTCCGGCCCTGACGATCAACAAGGTGTGCCTCTCGGGCATCAACGCGATCTACCTCGCAGACCAGATGATCCGGAACGGTGACGCGGAGGTCGTGGTCGCAGGCGGTATGGAATCGATGACGCAGGCGCCGTACGTTCTCCCGGGTGCACGGGCGGGCTATCGCATGGGCAACGGCGAGATCGTCGACTCGATGATCAACGACGGCTTGTGGTGCGCGTTCGACGCGGTGCACATGGGTGCGGGCACCGAGAACTACGTCGGCCAGGTCGGCGGCATCAGCCGCGAGATGCAGGACGAGGTCGCCGCCAAGTCGCACGAGCGCGCCGCGGCTGCGCAAAAGGAAGGACGCTTCGCCGACGAGATCACCCCGGTGTCGATCCCCCAGCGCAAGGGCGACCCGATCGTCGTCGACAGTGACGAAGGCGTCCGGCCGGGCACGACGCCCGAGTCGCTCGCGGGGCTGCGGCCGGCGTTCTCGAAGGACGGCACGATCACCGCCGGGAACGCCTCGCAGATCTCCGACGGCGCCGCCGCCGTCATCGTCACGAGCAAGGCGAAGGCCGAGGAGCTCGGGGCGACCCCGCTGGCCGAGCTGATCGGGTACGGAATGGTCGCCGGGCCCGACCCCTCGCTGCTCCACCAGCCGTCACGTGCGATCAAGCGCGCCGTCGAGTCGAGCGACATGAGTGTCAAGGACATCGACCTGTTCGAGCTCAACGAGGCGTTCGCCGCGGTCGGCATCGCCTCGATGCGCGACCTCGGCATCAGTGACGAGATCACCAACGTGAACGGCGGCGCGATCGCGCTCGGCCATCCGGTGGGCATGTCGGGCGCGCGCGTCGTGCTCACGCTCATCAACGAGCTGCGGCGACGCGGTGGCGGTGTGGGCGCAGCCGCACTCTGCGGCGGTGGCGGCCAGGGCGACGCCGCCATCATTCGCACGCTCTAGCGACTCACTGCCGTTATCGTTCCCGCGATGGTGCCGGAGCTGCGGCCGCGCGGGATCGGGGAGATGCTCGATGTCGCCGTGGCGATCTACCGCGCCTCCGCGAGACGTCTTGTGCTCGTCGCGCTCCTCGTCGAGGTCCCTGTGCAGCTGCTCATGACGATCGTGCTGCTCTCGGCGCAGCCCCAGAGCTTCAACGTGAACATTGCGGGCAGCGCCTCGCCCACCTTCGAGAACCAGTCGACCCAGCTCGCTGCCGCACTGGTCGTCCTGCTGGTGAGCGTGCTGTCGACCGCCTTCGTCCTGGCGGTGTGCACGCGAATCGTCGCCGACGCGTACGTCGGCCTCGCAGGCGGCGGCCCGGCCGACGCGGCGCGAGGCGCGGCCGGGCGCATCTTCGCCGTGATCGGCCTGGCGCTGCTGCTTGCACTGAGCCAGGCGGCCGGCCTCGTGTTGTGCCTGGTGGGCGCGGCGGTGCCACTCGCCCTGTTCGCGGTGGCGATGCCGGTGCTGATCCTGGAAGGTGCCGGTGTGTTCGCCGCGCTCGGGCGGTCGGTCACGCTCACGAAGAGCCACTTCTTCCGGGTGCTCGGGCTCGTCCTGTGCGCGCAGCTTCTCACCGCGGTCCTGAACATCGGCCTGACGCTGGCCGTCGCGGCCGCGATGCGCAACAGCGGCAACGCGACGGCCGGCGTGATCTCGCAGGGCATCGCCAACACGGTCGTGGCGGTGCTGACGACACCGTTCCTCGCCGCCGCGATCGTCGCGTGCTACTTCGACCTGCGCATTCGCAACGAGGCCTTCGACGTGCAGCTCCTCATGCAACGCAACGACGCGCGCCATGCGGCCACGCGGACGCCGGTGCAGTCGGCTGCGTTGCGGTGAGCGCGTTCCACGGGATGCGGGCCGCGCAGGCGATTGACCCGGATGCTGCACGCGGGGCGGCACGCGACATCCTCCGCGATCGACGGTTCCATCGAGATCCGGCACCGCGCCCGCTCCGAGGCCCGCTCCAGTGGCTCGGCGACCGGTTGCAGACAGTCGGTGAGTGGGTCGCGCGCGTGCTGCGTCCGGTGCCGGGATTCGTGTGGCTCGGCCTCGCCATCGCGGTCGTCGCAGCGGTCGTGGCACGCATCATCGTGGTGTCCCGTCGTCGCCATGTGACGGGCGATCGCCACGGCGGCGCGTCTCCGGCCGTCGACACCGCGCCCGAGGACCCCGGCGCGCTCGATCGGGAAGCCGACGATGCCGAACGGCGCGGTGACCTGGAGCGCGCGGTGCGCCTGCGGTTCCGCGCCGGGCTGCTGCGGCTCGGTGACCGCGGCGCGATCGCATACCGGCCGTCCGTGACCACCCGGGAGGTGCGGCGTGCGCTGGGCTCCGACACCTTCGACGACCTCGCGCGCACCTTCGAAGCGGTCGCGTACGGCGGGCGCGCCGCTCGTCCGCCGGATGTCGATGCTGCTCGGCGAGACTGGCCGCGCGTGCTCGACGACGCGGGACACCGATGAGTGACACGCGGGTCCGGCGTGCACTGATCGTCATCGGCGTCGTCGTCGGCGGCATCGTCGTGCTCAACCTCCTCGCGCAAGGGCTCGACCGCGCAGTCGGCGGCAACGAGCCGGGCGGCGTGAGCAA
The DNA here is from genome assembly GCA_035631895.1 of Acidimicrobiia bacterium. Classification (GTDB taxonomy): domain Bacteria; phylum Actinomycetota; class Acidimicrobiia; order IMCC26256; family PALSA-610; genus DASQHW01. The sequence goes on from DASQHW010000386.1 coordinate 2,661, forward strand.
CTCGTCGTACGCGACGGGACCGGACGGCGTGGCGGCCTATGCCACGTTGCTGTCGCACTACGGTCACCGAGTCGCGCACCAACGGGGCGACCTCTCGCGCTCACCGCTCGCTTCCTTCGATACCGTCGTGCTGCTCCAGCCCGACACGGTTACTACCGGCGACGCGGCGGCGCTCCTCGAGTTCGTCACGAACGGCGGCCGGCTCCTCGTCGGCGGCGAGAACCCGTCGTACCTCCACGAGCTGCGCGACCACCCACCGAGATGGGACGGCGGACGGGGCTCGCCATGGAGCAACGTCGATCCGGCGCTGGGCAACGTGCGATCGATCACCGCCGGGGGCGGCGGCCAATGGGTCGACATGGGAAGCGGAACCCCTCTCATCGGGAACAGCCTGAGCGCGCTGGTCACGAGCGAGCACGTCGGACGCGGTGAGATCCTGTTCCTCGCGGATCCGTCGCCGCTTCAGAACGCATACATCGGCGCCGCGGACAACGCCGCGCTCGCGCTGGCTCTCTCGGGCCCCGGGCACAGCGTCGCCTTCGCAGAGGGAGTGCACGGCTTCGGCGTATCACGCGGGATCAGCGCGATCCCGAGCCGCTGGAAGTATGCGCTCGGGCTGATCGGCATCGGCATGCTCGCTTTCGTGTGGTCACGCGCGCGCAGGTTCGGGCCGCCCGAACGGGCAAGCCGGGATTTGCCGCCCCCACGGTCGGACTACGTGCGCGCGTTGTCGCAAACGCTGGAACGCACCCGCGATCGTGCACATGCACTGGAACCGGTGCAACAGTGGGCCCGCGACCGGCTGGCGACTCGCGCGGGCCTGCACGCAGACGCGAGCGACGAAGAGATCTCGCGGGCAGCGAATGCCCTGGGGTTCACGGACCATGACATCAGCACGTTGCTCGCGCCTGTGACGAACGACGACGACGTGCTCGCGCTCGGACGCATGGTCGCACGCGTGACCACCGGCGATGGGAGGACCGAGTGAACGAGTTGCGCGACCGTGTGCTCGCCGAGATCCGCAAGGTCGTGGTCGGTCAGGACCACGTGGTCGAGGTGCTGATCGCCGCCACTGCCGTAGGCGGTCACGTCCTGCTCGAGGGCGTGCCTGGTGTGGCCAAGACCTTGCTCGCCAATGCGTACGCACGCGCGATCGGTGTCGAGTTCCGGCGGGTGCAGTTCACTCCCGACATGCTCCCGTCGGATCTCACGGGCACGATGACCCTGCGCGGCGGCGAGCTCGCGTTCCGGCCCGGGCCGGTGTTCACAAACCTGGTGCTGGCCGACGAGATCAACCGCACACCACCCAAGACGCAGTCCGCGTTGCTCGAGGCGATGCAGGAGCGGCAGGTGAGCGTCGACGGCGTGCCGCGGCCGTTGCCGGAGCCCTTCCTCGTCGTCGCGACGCAGAATCCGATCGAGTACGAGGGCACGTACCCGCTTCCCGAGGCACAGCTCGACCGGTTTCTCGCCAAGCTGGACGTCGGCTATCCGAACGCGGGCGCCGAGTCCGGCATCCTTCACCTCGCGCATCATGGGGTCGCTCCCGCGACGCTCGAGGATGTCCGCGCGGTCACCACACCCGAGGAGCTGCTCGCGACACGAACACTCGTCGATGCCACGACCGTGCAGGACGCCATCATCGAGTATGTGGTCGCGATCGTTCGCCGTACGCGCGAGCTCCCGAGCGTCGCGCTGGGCGCAAGTCCCCGCGCCGCGGTGCACCTGCTCGCCTCGGCGAAGGCCGCCGCCCGGCTCTCGGGACGAGACTTCGTCATCCCCGACGACGTCGTCGCGGTCGCGCCGGCGGTGCTACGCCACCGGATCATGTTGCGGCCGGAAGCGGAGCTCGAGCGCTACCGGCCCGACGACGCGGTTGCCAACGCGATCTCGTCGGTGCCGGTGCCGCGGTGACGCCCACGGCACGGGCGGGATACGCGCTCGTTGTCATCGCGTTCATTGCGTTGCTCGTGCCGGTCCCGGTGACGGTTTCGCTCGCCGCCGCGCTGGCGATCGCGACTGTGGTCGATGTGACCCTGGCGAGGGCGAAGCTCCGCGTGCGTCGCACGTTGCCGCGCGTGTTCGCCCGCGGTGTTCGCACGGGAATGGTGGTGGAAACGAACGCCGCGGAGCCGGACCGAGTGGAGCTGCGGCAGGCGCAGCCCCCGGACGTGTCGATCGAGCCGTCTGTCGGTCGAGGACGGCTCGCGGCCGGCGTGCTTGCGCACCGTCGCGGGGAGATGACGTTCCCGCCGATCGCAGCGAGACGCACCGGGCCGCTCGGCCTCGGGCGCTGCACCTTCGACGGCGAGGGCGTGGTGAAGGCACTCGTGTATCCCGACGTCTACGCGGCCCAGCGCGTCGTCGTCGCGCTGCGGCGGGGCCGGTTCCGTGATCCGGGACTGCGGACGCGCGGGCCCCTCGGTCTCGGCACCGACTTCGAGTCGATACGCGACTACCAACCGGACGACGACGTACGGCAGATCAACTGGACGGCGAGCGCGCGCGTCGGCCGCCCGATGAGCAACGTCTATCGCATCGAACAGGACCGCGACGTCGTGTGCCTCGTCGATGCGGGACGCTTGATGGCAGCACCGTTGAGTGGAGCGACCGCCGGACCGGGAAATCTCGACACGCGCACCACTCGTCTGGACGCGTGCGTCGACGCAGTCGCGATGGTGGCGCTCGTCGCCGACGAGCTGGGAGACCGGTGCGGGGTCACGGTCTTCGACGCCGCACTACGCCGGCGCCTGGCACCGCGCCGAAACGGTGGGCGCGCCGTCGTGCGCACGATCCTCGATGTCGAGCCTCGAGACGTCGACAGTGATCACGACCTCGTGTTCCGTACCGTCGGCGGCGCCAAGCGCTCGCTCGTGCTCGTCTACACCGACCTCGTCGACGAAGCCGCCGCCCGGTCTCTCGTCGAAGCAGTTCCCGTGCTCGCGCGCCGGCACGCGGTCGTCGTGGCGTCGGTGCGCGACCCGGATCTGGATGCGGCGGTACGCACGCCGCCATCGGTGCCGCACGACGTGTACGCGGCCGCGGTGGCGATCGACGTGCTCGACGCGCGGCGCCGCGTCGTCGCCCGGTTGCGGCATGCGGGTGCGGACGTCGTCGAAGCCCCGCCCGCGTTGCTCGGTGAAGCATGCGTGCGGGCATACCTGCAGCTCAAGGCACGCGCGCGGCTGTGACGGGCCGCGCGGGCGGCGCCCCTCGCCACCACACGAGTCCCCAGTAGATCGCGCCGAGCCCGATGCCGATCACGAGTGCCACCGAGAGGCCGTGGCCGGCCGGGGTCACGAATCCTTCGACGAGGCCGGCGACGACGAGCTCGAAGAACGGCCGGCCGTTTCCGGCGCCGATCGCGAGGCCCGCGACCGCGCCGAGCAGGACTCCGTTGTAGATCAAGACGTACAGCGTCCCGATCCCGAGCAGGATGCCGCCACCGAAGGCGAGGAACGTCACCTGGATGTTGTTCGTGAAGATGGT
>DASQHW010000387.1:0-1744 GCA_035631895.1 Acidimicrobiia bacterium
CGGGGAGGATCTGCCCGGTGCGCGTATTCGCGCCGAGCGCGTGCTGTGGCTCGGCGACCGGGCCGCGCTCGGCGACTGACAAGAGGACGACCCGGCGATCACCGGCCGCACCCCGACCGCCGGTGACCGCTCTGTGGGCGCGGGCGGACAAACTAGGGTCGCTGTCATGCTCACTGCGTCCGACTTCCGGGAGCTGCTCGACACCCCGCTCCCCGAGCTGTCGGCGGTCGCCGCGAACCGGCGCGACGCCCGTTTCGGCCGGCGTATCACGTTCTCGCCGAAGGTGTTCGTCCCGCTCACGATGCTGTGTCGCGACCGATGCGGATACTGCACCTTCGCCAAACCGCCGGCCCGGCTCGACGCGCCCTTCCTCACACCCGACCAGGTGCTCGAGCTCGCGACACGCGGCGCCGCCCTCGGTTGTTTCGAGGCGCTGTTCACGCTCGGCGAGGCGCCCGAGGCCCGCTATCCGCAAGCGGCCGAGTGGCTCGGCGCGAAGGGCTACGGGTCGACGGTCGAGTACCTCGCGTCGGTCGCCAAGCGCGTGCTCGACGAGACGGGCTTGCTGCCGCACGCCAACGCCGGCGCGCTGACCGAGGAGGAGCTCCTGCTCCTTCGCGCGGTCAGCCCGTCGCAGGGGATGATGGTCGAGACACTCGCGCACCGGCTGGCTGCGCCCGGCGGTCCGCACCACGGCGCCCCGGACAAGACGCCCGAACGCCGGCTCGAGACGCTTCACGCGGCGGGTCGAGCGCGTGTGCCGTTCACCACCGGCATCCTGGTCGGTATCGGCGAGACACGCGCCGAACGCATCGACGCACTGGTGGCGATCGCGAACGCGCACCTCGAGCACGGCCACGTGCAAGAGGTCATCGTGCAGAACTTCCTGCCGAAGCCGGGCACCGGCATGCATCGCGAGCCGGCGTGCCCGACCGACGAATTTCTCTGGTCCATCGCGGCGGCGCGCATCATCCTCCCCGAGGACGTGCACCTGCAGGCGCCCCCGAACCTCAGCGACGACCTCGCACCGTTGCTCGCGGCGGGAATCGACGACTGGGGCGGTGTCTCACCGCTCACGATCGATCACGTGAACCCCGAGCGCCCGTGGCCCGCGCTGGAGCGGCTGCAGGAGGCAACCGAGGCCCGGGGGTTCACACTCGCGCCGCGTCTCACGGTCTACCCGGAATACGTGCAGCGGCCGGAAGAGTGGCTGCACGCCGATGTTCGTACCGCAGTGCTCGTCGCGTCCGACCTCGAGGGCCTGGCGCGTGACACCGCGTGGTCCCCGGGTCGCGACGACCTCGCGCCCCCGGCGATCCTTCCGGGCGCGGCCCCTCCACGCACGCGCGGTCCGGTCGGCGAAGTGCTGGAAGGCGTGCTGGCCGGCAGCGAAGTCGGCGTCGACGAGATCGTCACGCTCCTTGCCGCCCGGGGCCCGGAGGTCCGCCGCGTCGCCGAGGTCGCGGACCAGCTACGCCGCGAGATCGCCGGCGACGAAGTGACGTTCGTCCGCAACCGCAACATCAACTACACGAACGTGTGCACGTTCCGCTGCAAGTTCTGCGCGTTCTCGAAGGGCCCGCTCTCGCTCAACCTGCGCGGGAAGCCGTATCTCATCGAGATCGAGGAGATGCAACGGCGCGTCGTCGAGGCGGTTGACTGCGGTGCGACCGAGGTGTGCCTGCAGGGCGGCATCCATCCCGACTTCGACGGTGACTACTACGTCGACGTCGCTCGCGCCGTG
>DASQHW010000388.1:0-2147 GCA_035631895.1 Acidimicrobiia bacterium
GAAGCAGCGCATCGTCGGCGACGAGGTGACCGTGACGCGCAAGATCAAGGAGGCGATCCTCGCGGTCGAGGTGACGCGCACCTATTCGAAGAAGCAGATCCTCGAGCTCTACCTCAATCAGATCTTCTACGGGAACCAGGCCTACGGCATCCGCGCCGCGGCGCAGACATATTTCGGCACCTCGGACCTGGGCCAGCTGACGCTCGCCCAGTGCGCCCTTCTCGCCGGGCTGCCGCAAGCGCCATCGGTCCTCGACCCGTCGCACACCGACAACCTCGACAACGCCAAGGAGCGCCGCGCGTACGTGCTCAGCCAGATGGTGGACATGGGCGCGATCAGCCAGGCGCAGGCAGACGCCGCGGATGAGGAGCCGATCAAGACCGCCGGCGCCCAGACGACGAACATAACCGCGCCGCACTTCGTCTTCCAGGTCCGCGACCAGCTGACGCAGATCCTCGGGGGCAACGCGGCCGCGGTCACGCGGGGTGGCTTCAAAGTCATCACGACGCTCGACATGGGCAAGCAGAAGCTCGCCGAGCAGACGGTGAAGGACAACGTCGAGGCGCTCCACAGCAAGAACGTCTGGAACGCATCGCTCGTCTCGATCGACCCGCGCAACGGCGAGGTGCTGGCGTACGTCGGGTCGGTCGACTACTACGACCGCGACGACCCGCGCGTGCAGGGCCAGTTCGACGTCGCGGGCCTCGGGCTTCGGCAGCCCGGCTCGTCGTTCAAGATGTTCAACTACCTCACCGCGCTCAAGAAGGGCGCCACGCCGGCTACCGTCGTGATCGACGCGCGGACCGACTTCACCGGTAAGGCCGATCCGAGCAACATGAACCCGCGGACGTGCGGGTATTGCCCGGAGAACGCCGACCTCCAGTACCACGGTCCGGTGACCATGCGGCAGGCGCTCCGCGAGTCGCGCAACGTGCCGGCGGTGAAGTTCCTCGCTGAGTACAGCGGCATCGAGGACACGATCCAGACGGCGAAGGACATGGGGATCACCACCCCGATCGACCCGTCGCAGGTGGGTCTCTCGCTGACCCTCGGCGCGCAGGCGGTGAAGCTCCTCGATATGACGAGCGCGTACGGGGTGCTCGACAACGGCGGCGTGCGCGTCGCGCCCACCTTCATCCAGCGCGTCGAGGACGCGCGCGGCAAGGTCGTCTGGGAGCACACCAACTACGAGCAGAAGCAGGTCGTCGACAAGTCGGTCGCGTGGCTCATGACGGACATCCTCAAGGACATGACCGACCCGGCGAAGGACTTCATCTTCGGCTCGTGGACGACGATCGGCCGTCCGGCGGCGCTCAAGACCGGCACGACCGACAACTTCCACGACGTGTACAGCGTCGGCTACGTGCCGCAGCTCGTGACCGGCGTGTGGATGGGGAACAGCGATTACGAGGAGATGAGCCACACCGCCTTCTCGAGCGCGATGGGCCCGGGCGTCCTCTGGCAGAGCTACATGAAGGCGGCGCTCGCCGACACACCGAAAGAGGATTGGGCCCGTCCCGCGAACATCGTGACGGCGCCCGTCGTCGTCGCGCCCGGCGCGTTCGGCGGCTACGGGTCGGGTCTGGCGCCGGGTGGCCTCTCCCCCTTCACGATGAACGAGAACTTCATCAAGGGCACCCAGCCCACGCGCCCCGATGACTGGTTCGTGCAGGGCTGCCAGACGTCGGACGGATCACGCAAGGTCGCGCTCCAGCTGAAGGAGAACGCGCCGCCCACCTGGCAGCGCTACACCGACAAGTGGGTCGCGGACGCGAATGCCGGCGTGCACACGTACGGCCGGTACTCGTGGAACGTCATGGGGTCGCAGCCGTGCCCGTCACCGTCGCCATCGCCGAGCCCGTCGCCATCGCAGTCTCCGATCGCCTCCCCGAGCGGACCGATCACGCCACGGCCGACGGGGACCCGGACGCAGACGCCCGCGCCGTGCACGACGCCGTTCCTGCCGCCGGGCTTCACGCTCGCGCCGGGCGTCACGCTCCCGCCGTGCCCGACATCGACGCCTCCGCCAAGGCTCTAGCCTCCGCGCATCGGGACAGCACGGCGCCTTACCGCGATCGTCGCGTGCGTTGACGCGGCCGGTCGCGTGCTCCTTGTAAAGCAGCGCGGCGGTCCGTTCGCCGGCGCGT
>DASQHW010000389.1:0-7771 GCA_035631895.1 Acidimicrobiia bacterium
CACATCGTCGCCACCCTCGGCAGCGACGGCATGAAGCTCTACATCGACGGCAACCAGGTCGCCGCCAACCCCGGCGTCACCAAGGCGCAGGTATACCGCGGCTACTGGCGCGTCGGCGGTGATCGCCTCACCTCATGGCCGTCGAGCCCTTCGCGCGAAGCCATCGCCGCCGACATCGACGAGGTCGCGGTCTACCCCAGCGCACTCTCGCTCAGCCAGGTCAGCGCCCATTACGCGGCGAGCGGACGCGGGAGTGGCCTGCCCGACATCCCGCCCCAAGCTTCGTTCACGCCGAGCGTCACGTACCACACCGCCTCGTTCACCTCCACGTCAACAGATGCGGACGGCACGATCGCGTCCTACGCGTGGGACTTCGGCGACGGCACCACAGGCACCGGCGCGACGCCGTCGCACACCTACGCGACGGCCGGCACCTACACCGTCACGCTGACGGTCACCGACGACCGCGGTGTCACCGGCACCGCGACCGGCAACGTCACCATCAGCGATGGCTATGCATCGGACACCTTCGAGCGCGTCGTCTCGAACGGTTGGGGCACCGCGGATGTCGGTGGCGCCTGGACGTCGTCCGGGACCGCGTCCGCCTTCTCGACGGGCAGCGGCGCCGGGCACATCGTGGGCGCGTTGTCCGCGAGCCGCGCCGCGTACCTCACCGGTGTGCGACAGACCGATGTCGACGTGAGCTCCGACGTCGCGCTGGACCGGACGGCGAGCGGCGGCGGCGCATACGTCTCGATCATCGGGCGGCGCGTCTCGCAGGGCAACGACTACCGCCTCAAGCTCCGCTACCAGCCCGACGGGTCCGTCATCGCCTACCTGGCGCGCACGGTCGGCGGTGCCGAGACGATCCTTGCGAACATCACGGTCCCCGGGCTGCACGTCAACCCCGGAGACGTGCTACGAGCCAGATTTGCCCTCAGCGGCACGAGCACCACGACGTTGCAGGCGAAGGTGTGGAGCAAGACCAGTCAGGAACCATCGGCCTGGCTCGTCGGCACGACGGACGCGACGCCCCCCGCGCTGCAGAGCGCGGGCGACATCGGCGTCCTCGTCTACGTGTCCGGTTCGTGGATCGGCACGGCGCCCGTCGTCACGATCGACAACCTCGCCGTCATTGCACCGACCGGTTGACGTCTGTCACATGGTCTCGCGGCGCCGCTTGCGCGCCGAACCCGCGGCAACTGCGACGCCTCCCAGCACGAGTGAGCCCACACCGAGCATCGGTCCGACGTAGCCGCTCCCGGTGAACGGCAGTTGGCGGGCGATGCTCGACCCGCCTGAGGGTCTCGTCGGGCCGCCGAGGGGCCCGACCGGTGTGCCGCCGTTGCTCGCGCTGTTGGAAGTGGGCGGCCCGGTCGTCGGCGCCGCCACGGTGGACCCCACGGATGCGATCGTCGACGTGGTCGTCGGCGGCGGCAGCGTGGATCCCTGGGTGACGAGCGTCGTCGTCGTGGTACTGCCCGTGGATCCGCACGGCCCGATCAGCGACACCGAGGTCGACGCGCTGGCTGTGAAACCATCACTCCAGCGCGCGTGCACCCTCAGCGTGACGTTCCCGGTCGCGCTGCCCGGAACGACTGTGGTTGCCGATGTGGTGTCCGACGTGCCTCCGACCGGTCCAACCGTCGCGTGGTAACCGGTGACCGCATAGGACGTCGTGCCCTTCGTCGCGCTCGCCGATGTGATCGTCATCGGCAAGCCGTAGTCGTTGCCGATCGACCAGCGGATGACGTGCGTTCCGTTGCCACACACGGTGCGGCCGGAGAGCAACGCACTGTGGGCCGACGCCGGGAGCACGCCGACGACGAACAGGATCGACGCGCCGATCGTCAGCGCTGCCCCGCCGATCGCCAACCGCCGGCGGACGGTCTTCTTCCATCGGGTCACTACGCGTGCCACAACGCCTCCCCAAGAATGGATCCGCCCCCACGCTCCTCGGTCTCGAGCAGCGCACGATGTTCAATTCGACCGGGTCGTCGCGGATCCGAGTGATGGAACGCACGACCGGCCGACTTCGCCACCGGCGACCGCGATGCGTCGCGCCGAACTCACGCTGCGCGGCTGTCGCCGGAGATCAGGGCCGGGGACGGAAGCCCGTGCCCCCGTGCTCGTCGAGCGTAGGCGCGCGCGACGTGCGGCTTGCGGGATGCTCTTCGAATCGCACGGGGTGGCCCATCGCGGGCGTGGTCGATGCGGTGTCGAACGTCACCACCTCGCGCTCGCGGAGGTGCGAGAGCTGCAACATCTCCGAGCGATCGAGAACCGGCGCAGCAGGCACGCCGGCGGCCAACAGCGCGTCCACCACTTCGTCGCGCGCGCGGCGGGCGAGCGCGGCGGCGATGCGCGCCTGCAGTCGTTCGTTCTCTGCCATGCGATCGACGAACGAGAGCTCCCCGCAGTCGGAAAGCGAAAGGACGTCGCAAAGCCTCGCCCAGAAGTGGTCCTCGGTGATGATGCCGAGCGTGACGTATCGACCATCCGCCGTCGGAAACGCGCCGTAACCGGGCACGCCGCGAGCGGACGGGTCCACGCCCCGCGCCGCCGGCGCAGCGGCGCCTGTCCATGTTGCGAGCACGTCACCCATCGCGACGTCGATCCGCTCACCGGCACCGGTCCGCTGCCGGTGCACGAGCGCCGCGCAGATGGCGTATGCCGCGGCCATCCCGCCGGCGAGATCTGCGATCGGCACCGCGGCGACGACCGGGGCGCCGCCGTCCGGCGCGAGCACCCCGCTCCACGCCTGGAAATTGATGTCATGCCCGGGTGCGGTCGACAGCTCACCGAGTTGTCCCATGCCCGACACCGAGCAATACACGACACCGGCGTTCACGGCGCGCACGTCGTCGTAACCGATACCGAGCCTCGCGGCGACGCCCGGCCGGAAGCCTTCGATGACAACCTCGGCTTCTGCCGCAAGCTCGAGCGCACGCCGGTGTCCCTCCTCGGACTTCAGGTCGAGCACGATGCTGCGTTTGTTGACACTCAACCCTTCGAACAGGCCGGGATACGCGCGCATCGGATCCCCGCCGGGCGGTTCCACCTTGCAGACCTCGGCACCGAGCTCGCCGAGCAACTGTGTCGCGTAAGGGCCCGGCCGCCAGATCGTGAAATCGAGGATCCGCACCCCGGTGAGCAGCCCACTCGGCGCCATGCCCGAGTCTCACACGAGAGCTGTGCCGACTACAGACACACGACCGAATGCGCAGTTTTGCGCCGAACGGTGAAGCCGGGGACGGCTCGACTTGCGGCGGCGGGTACCCTCGACCTCATGGCCGACCAGGCGCGCTTCGCGGAAGAAGCAATGCCGTACATGTCGGCGCTGTACGCGGCCGCGCTGCGCATGACGCGCAATCCCACCGACGCCGAAGATCTGGTGCAGGAGACGTACCTTCGGGCCTACCGCGGGTTCGGGGGTTTCCGTGAGGGCACGAACCTCAAGGCGTGGCTCTACAAGATCCTGACGAACACCTTCATCAATCAGTACCGCGCCAAGAAGCGACGGCCCGACCAGGTCGATCTCGACGATGTCGAGGACTTCTACATCTTCCGGCGCCTCGGCGGACTGGAGGCTGCGGACGCGGTGCGCACGGCCGAGGCCGAAGTGCTGGAGGGCATTCCCGACGCCGAGGTGAAAGAGGCGTTGGAGTCGATCCCCGAGCAGTTCCGCATGGCCGTCATCCTCGCGGACGTCGAAGGCTTCTCGTACAAGGAGATCGCCGACATCCTCGACGTGCCGATCGGCACCGTCATGAGCCGCATCCACCGCGGCCGTCGGGCTCTGCAGAAGAAACTGTGGGACTACGCGGAGGAGCACAACCTGCGCCCGCGAGTCGAAACCGCCTCGGGGGGGTGAAGTGGACGTGGACTGCGACGCGACGATCCTCCGTGTGTATGAGTACCTCGACGGTGAGCTGACCGTGTGGCGACGAAGGGCGATCACCCGGCATCTCGACGAGTGCCCGCCGTGCGCCGAGGGCTTCACGTTCGAGATCGAGTTGCGACGCATCGTCGTCTCGAAATGCCACGAAGAGGTACCCGCCGAGTTGCGGGCCCGGATCGCCAAGGCGCTCCAGATCGACACATGAGCGGTGGGGTGCTCCGTGTTTTCCCGAGCCGTATCGCTGTCCGGCCTACGATGCTGCGACTCGTTCGAGGAGGAGCATTGAGGCCGTCCACCATCGTGTCGCTGATCACCGCCGGCGTGGTCGGGTTGGCGGCTCTTGCGTTCGGCATCCTCGCGTTCGTCGACCGAGGGAGCCACCGGCCGTGGTTCTACTGGATCGCCCCACTGCTCGTAATCGGCTTCGCAGGCGTCATGGCGAACCTGATCGCGCAGTACTACGTCAAAGTGGGCAGGCTCGAGGTCAAGGGTCGCCCACGCAAGTGACCTCCACCGAGATGACCGAGGTCAGGGCGCCAGACCCCGTCGACTGGCCGACGGCGCGCCGAATCGCCCGGCTCGTCGCCGGCCGCGACCCCCTCTCGGACTCCTACCTCGCGGCGTCATTGCAGGCGGACTTCGAAGCGCTCACGGTGCACGCCGAGGAGCTCGTCGCCGAGCACACCGGGCTGCGTGCGCCCGGCAACGTCACGGCCCGCGTGCTCGACCGTCGCCAGTGGGTGGACTCCAACCTCACCTCGATGCGCACGATGCTCGACCCGCTGATGCAACGCTTCGGCGCCCGCCTCGTGCACAGTCCTCTCGCGCCGATGAGCCGTCGTGTCGCGGCCGGCGAGCTCGGCGCGCTGCTGGGATTCCTCTCCCAGCGGGTGCTCGGCCAATACGACCTGCTGGTCCCGGACGCAGCGGAGCCGGGGATGGCAGGGGGAGAAGCACGCGGGCAGGGGACGGACGCAGGGGTCGGCGATGCCGTGTACTACGTCGGCGCCAACGTGCTCGGGTTGGAGAAGCGCTTCGCGTTCCGCCCACGCGACTTCCGTTTGTGGATCGCCATCCACGAAGTGACACACCGTGCGCAGTTCACAGGTGTCCCTTGGATGCGTGCGTACTTCCTCGGCCTCGTCCGTCAGGCGTTCGACCTCGTCGACCCGGACCCACGTACCGTCTTGCGCGCGGTCACCAAGGCGGTCGACGAGATCCGGGCCGGGAGGAACCCGCTCGACGACGGTGGTGTCGTCGGGTTGTTCGCGTCGCCCGAACAGCGCGGCGTGCTCAGCCAGGTGCAGGCGTTGATGTCGCTGCTCGAAGGGCACGGCAATGTGGTCATGGACGACCTCGGGAGCCGCCACGTCGTCGGTCAGGAGCGCATGTCGCGTGTGCTGCAGGCGCGCCGTCAGCAGCGCGGGATCACGTCCGCGGTGCACAAGCTTCTCGGGCTGGAGCAGAAGATGCGTCAATACGAGGTCGGCGAGAAGTTCGTGCGGGGCGCGATTGCGCTCGCAGGACCGAACGCCGTGGACGCCGCGTGGGAAGCGCCGGGCAATCTCCCGACGCTGGCCGAGCTCGACGCCCCGGATCGATGGTTGTTCCGCGTGAGCCCGGCGCGGGCCGGTCTCGGTCGCTGACCCTTTCGGGCTCCGGTGTCTCTTCGGGCATGTGCGCCATGGCTCGACCGTCTCGTCGGCCTGGAAGATCTTTCCGACGGCGCGCGGGTGGTCGTCGGGTGCAGCGGGGGCGCCGACTCCGTCGCGCTGCTCGCCATGTCGTGCGCTCTCGGGTTCGACACGGTCGCGGTGTACGTCGATCACGGGTTGCGCGCCGGCACTGCACACGAGGCGGCCGCAGTCGCGCGCATTGCTCGCTGCCTGGGTGCCACGTCACGAGTGGAGGTCGTCGACGTCGCGGCGGGTCCCAATCTCGAAGCTCGGGCACGCGAAGCGCGGTATGTGGCCTTGGAACGGGCGCGCGCGGACACCGGCGCGCGCGTGATCTTCGTCGGGCACACGCGTGACGATCAGGCCGAGACCGTGCTGATGCACGTATTGCGCGGTAGCGGCACCGCCGGGCTCGCCGGGATTCCCCGACGACGTGGGCATCTCCGGCGGCCCCTGCTCTCGTTGCGGCGTGCGGACACGAACGAGGTGTGCGCGCGGTTGGGCTACACGCCGGTGCACGATCCCATGAACGGCGAGCTGCACCACCGACGCGTGTGGATGCGGCGCGAGATCATTCCGCAGCTGGAGCGCGGCGCGGATCGCGACCTCGTCGAGGTCCTTGCTCGCCAGGCCGACCTCCTGCGCGACGACGACACCTTGCTCGACACGCTGGCCGCCGAACGCGGCACCGACGACGCCAAAGCGATCGCCGCGATGCCCGTCGCGCTCGCGCGTCGGATGCTCCGCCAGCGGTTCGGTCCGCCCCCTCCGTCCGCGGCGACGATCGAGCGCGTGCTCGCAGTCGCACGGGGCGATCGGGTCGCGACGGAGCTGCCCGGAGGAGCGGAGGTTCGCCGTGTCGGCGGGCGTCTGGTGCGTATCGATCCGGGACGCGTGTCCGCGCCGCGGGACACGTCGCTGTCACTCCCGGGCCGCGCCCGGTTCGGCGACCTCGTGCTGGAGGCGTGGATCGAAAGGGGGCCACCCACCGCATGGCCCGACGGTCGATGGCTCGCCGTCTGTGACGCCGACCTGATTGCCGGCGCCGCCGTGATCCGGGCCTGCGGGCGTACGCCGGTGGTCGAATGCGGGGGACCGGTGTGGAGCGTCGGTTACGGTGTCGATCGCCGCGTGCGCGTCACGACGAGTACGCGCCGTTTCCTTTGGCTGAGCGCGGAGCCGGCGAACCCATGAACGACCCGAACATCGGTCGGATCGTCGTCGACGAGCACGAACTGCAGCAACGCATTCGTGAGCTCGGGAAGGAGATCGCGGCCGAGTACGACGATCATCCGCCCCTGCTCGTCGGCATCCTCAAGGGTGCCTTCATGTTCATGGCCGATCTCGCGCGGGCGATCGACCTGCCGGTGGAGTTCGACTTCATGGCCGTGTCGTCGTACGGGTCGGCAACCCGAACGAGTGGCGTCGTCCGGATCATGAAAGACCTCGACCTCGACCTGACGGACCGCCACGTGCTCATCGTCGAAGACATCGTCGACTCCGGGCTCACGCTTGCGTACCTCCGCAAGAACTTGAAGGCGCGCAACCCCGCCTCGCTCGAGGTGTGTGCGCTCCTGGTCAAGGAAGGGCTGCAGAGGATCGACCCCGATCTGAAGTACGTCGGCTTTCGCATCTCGCCGAAGTTCGTGATCGGGTACGGCCTGGACGTCGACGAGCGATACCGAAACCTGCCCTACGTCGCAGAGTACGAGGGCCCGATGGACGGACTGATGACGTGAGCGCACCCGACCCGATTCCCGAAGGCATCGATGTGGCGCGCATCGAGAAGGCGGTGCGCGAGATCCTGATCGCGATCGGCGAGGACCCCGACCGTGACGGTCTGCAGCGCACTCCCAACCGGGTCGCCGAGATGTACGCGGAATTGTTCGGCGGCTTGCACGAGGACCCGTCGAAGCATCTTGTCGTGACGTTCGAGGCCGACCACGACGAGATGGTGCTCGTGCGCGACATCCCGCTCTACAGCCAGTGTGAGCATCACCTCGCGACGTTTCACGGGCGCGCGCACGTCGCGTACATCCCGGGCGAAGACGGCCGGATCACGGGTCTGTCCAAGTTGGCGCGACTCGTCGACGGGTACGCGCGGCGTCCGCAAGTGCAGGAACGCCTCACGACACAGATCGCCGACGCGCTCGTCGATGTCTTGCGGCCCCGGGGCGCGTTCGTGCTCATCGAG
>DASQHW010000390.1:0-6931 GCA_035631895.1 Acidimicrobiia bacterium
GTCCTGGTGAAGCAGGTGCCGAAGTTCGACGAGATGGAGCTCGGCCCCGACGGCCGTCTGCGGCGCGACGGCATCGAGCTCGAGATGAACCCGTACTGCCGGCGCGCGGTCAGCAAGGCGGTCGAGCTGGCAGCGGAGCGCGACGGGTCGACGGTCAGCGTCTTCACGCTCGGACCTCCTGCCGCGGACGACACGCTGCGCGAGGCGATCGCGTGGGGGCTTGCGCGCGGCGTCGACATCGACGGCGTGTTGATCACGGACCCCGCGTTTGGCGGCTCCGACACACTGGTCACCGCGACCGCCCTCGCCGGCGCGCTCGAACGCGAAGGCCCGTTCGACCTCGTCCTGGTGGGCCGGAACTCCGTCGACGCCGACACCGGGCAGGTCGGCCCGGAGCTGGCGGAGCTGCTCGATCTCCCGTTCCTCACCGGCGTGCGTCACCTCGACATCGAAGGCGCACGCGTGCACGCGCGCTGCGAGCATGACGACGGCTGGCTGCAGGCCGAGGTCGAACTGCCTGCGATCCTCTCCACCGCAGAGCGGTTGTGCGAGCCGGCCAAGGTCGATCCGGCCGAACGGGCACTCGTGCCCGCCGAGCGAATCCACCGCTTGATCGCGGCCGACGTCGGGACCGCGCGCCGAGGCGACGACTCGCCGACGCGTGTCGGACCCGTGAAGATGCTGGCGGCGACCCGCGAGCGCACTCGGTGGCCCGACGAACCGCTCGACGTCCAGGTCCGCAACGCCGTGCGCATGCTCGGGGACCGCGGCGCGCTGCGATCCGCGCCGATCGTGACAGACAGCGAACCGGTCGCACCATCGCGCGCCGGCACGACCGCGACAGCGATGGTGTTGTGCGAGCCGGATCGCGCGCACATGACGCGCGAGCTGCTCGGCGCCGCGCAACAGCTCGCGGGAAACGTGGTGGCCGTCACGGTCGAGCCGCCCGACGCGATCACGTTGACGTCGTGGGGCGCCGACGAGATCGTCCATCTCTCAGGCGACAACGTCGAGGAGGACGTCGCGCGCGCGGTCGCCGGGCTCGTCGAGAGCGAGCAACCGTGGGCGCTCCTCGCGGGATCGACCGCGTGGGGCCGCGAGGTCGCGTCCCGTGTCGCGGCGCGTCTCGACGCGGGCCTGGTCGGCGACGCGGTCGAGCTGGACGTCGAGGACGATCGGCTGATCGCATGGAAGCCGGCGTTCGGCGGCCAGATCGTCGCCGCGATCACGTACGGCTCTCCCCTCCAGGTCGTCACCGTCCGGCCGGGCGTGCTCCCGACGCTCACGCCGCGCGCGGTCGACGGAACCGTCGTCCACCACTCGATGCCAATGCTCGCACGCGGACGTGTCCGTGTCCTCGCGCGCACCCGCGAAGACGATCTCGACGTCCTCGCCGAGGCGGACACGGTCATCGGCGTGGGCATGGGTGTGCCACCCGACGAGTACCCCGCGCTCGAACCGCTGCGCACGCTCCTCCGCGCCGAGCTGGGCGCGACGCGCAAGGTCACCGACAAGGGGTGGCTGCCGCGCGCCCGGCAGATCGGCATCACGGGCCGGGCGATCGCGCCACGCTTGTTCGTGAGCATCGGCGCGAGCGGCAAGTTCAACCACTCGATCGGCGTGCGGGGCGCGGGAACCGTGCTCGCGATCAACCCCGACCGATCGGCGCCGATCTTCGACGCGGCCGACGTGGGCATCGCCGGCGACTGGCGCGAAGTGCTGCCGCTGCTGGTCGACGCGCTACGCGATCAGCTCGCCGCGGCCGGCTGACGCTCCGGCCGCCAGAAGACCGCGAGCAATGTCGCGGCACCGCCCAGGCCGATCACCAACGCGATGGTCAGGCCCCACCAGTGTGTCGTCTCGTAGTCGATGGCGTTGTCGAGCGACCATTCGCCGGGACCGAGGCACGCGATCGCGATCAGCGCCGCGACCAGGTTCATGAGGTACTCCCATCCCTCGGTCGGCCGGCGGAACACGAAGAACCCGGCGCGCCGATGGTTGGTGATCCACGCGACGACCATCGTGCCGATCAGCGCGCCCGCCGCCCACGGCGTGAGCAGCCCGGCGACGAGACCCGCGCCCGCGAGCAGCTCGGTGAGGCTCGCGAGCCACGCGTGCAACCAGCCGGGCTTCATCCCGAGGCTCTCGAACCACCGGCCGGTACCGGCGATCTTGCCGCCCCGGTAGATGTGGTTGTAGCCGTGGGCGATCATCGTCACGCCGACCGCGACACGCAGGACGAGCAGCCCGAGGTTCACTTGATCGACAGCCATGGGCGCGGACGATACTCAGGACTACGGTGGCGCGCATGACCCGAGCCGATCTCCAGGACGACGACTACGACCCGTTCGAGGAGTTCAACCGCAGCTCCGGCATTGGACTCGTCGAGAATCCGTACCCGCTGTTCGCGCTCGTGCGGCCCGAGCATCCGATGAAGCGCGAGGACCTCGACGGCCCGGCGCTCGTCCCCGACGGCAGCGACGTCGACTTCATGCCGATCGACCGCAGCATCGGCGTCTACACCGCGTACGGCTTCGACGCGGTGCAACAGGTGCTGAAGGACGGCGAGGCGTTCTCGTCGAAGGGGTACGCGGACGTGATGGGGAAGGTGCTCGGCCACTCGATCCTCGAGATGGACGAGCCCGAGCACCACCTGTACCGCGGGCTCGTGCAGCAGGCGTTCAGCCGCAAGACGATGGACGTGTGGGAGCGCGAGCTCGTGCGCGACGTCGTGAACGAGCAGATCGACAACTTCGTCGACCGCGCACCCAAGCGCGCCGACCTCGTGCGCGAGCTGACGTTCCCCTTTCCCGTGATCGTCATCGCCCGGCTGCTCGGGCTCCCTCGGGAAGACCTGCCGATGTTCCACCGGCGAGCAGTGACGGTGATCAGCGCGGGCTTCGACTTCGACCGCGCGGCACAAGCGTCCCAAGAGCTCTACGAGTACTTCTGCGGCATCATCGCCGAACGCCGCAAGGCTCCCTCGGACGACGTGATCTCCGTGCTCGCGCAGGCCGAGCTGGAAGGCGTCCGGCTCACCGACGAGGAGATCTGCTCGTTCCTGCGCCTGCTCCTCCCCGCGGGCGCGGAGACCACGTACCGGTCGTCGTCGAACCTGCTGTGGGGATTGCTGTCGCATCCCGACCAGCTCGACGCGCTGCGCGCCGATCGCAATTTGATGCCGCAGGCGATCGAAGAAGGCCTGCGCTGGGAGCCGCCGCTCCTCGGCATCCTCCGCATGGCGACGCGCGACGTCGAGGTCGAAGGGGTGCTGGTCACTGCGGGCTCGACGATCGCGGTGAACATCGGGTCTGCAAACCACGACGAGCGGTACTGGGAGCACCCCGAGGAATTCGACATCCTGCGGCCGCCGCGCCAGCACCTCGCGTTCGCGTGGGGCCCGCACATGTGCCTCGGCCTGCACCTTGCGCGCATGGAGACGCGCGTCGCGCTCAACCAGCTGCTCGACCGGCTCCCCGGCCTGCGGTTCGATCCCGATATCGAGCCCACGCCGATCACCGGCGCGGTGTTCCGGGCCCCCACCGCGCTCCACGTGACATGGGACTGAACGTGCTCGGCGGCGAGCTCGAGCCCTGCGGGTTCGATCCGCTGACCGGCTTCTACCGGGACGGCTGCTGCGACACCGGTGCCGAGGATGTCGGCGTGCATGTGGTGTGCGCGGAGATGACCGAGCAGTTCCTCGCGTTCTCGATCGAGGCCGGCAACGACCTTTCCACGCCGCGGCCCGGCTTCAACGGCCTCGTGCCGGGCGACCGTTGGTGCCTCTGCGCGTCGCGCTGGCAGGAGGCGTTCGAGGCGGGCGTCGCGCCGCCCGTGTATCTCGCCGCCACACATGCGGCGGCCGCCGAGTGGTGCTCGCTCGAGGCTCTGCGCACGTACGCCGTCGACGGGTGACCGCTCGCCGCCCCGGTCGTAGACTCCGGCCGACCGGCGCAGCCACGGACGGCGACGCGCGGGAGCCGTTCTCACTTGGGGGAAACAGATGCGCCTCGAAGACCTCGTTCTCGTCAGCGTCGACGATCACGCCGTCGAACCGCCTGATCTCTTCGAGGGGCGCCTCCCGCAGAAGTACGCCGACGTCGCGCCGCGCCTCGTGCGCAAGGACAGCGGCATCGACGTGTGGCAGTTCATGGGCGCCGAGCTGCCGAACATCGGGCTGAACGCGGTCGCGGGCCGGCCACCCGAGGAGTACGCGATGGATCCGCAGTCGTTCGACGACATGCGGACCGGTTGCTACGACATCCACGATCGCATCAAGGACATGAACGCCAACGGGATCCTCGGTTCCATGTGCTTCCCGAGCTTCCCGCAGTTCTGCGGTCAGCTGTTCGCACGCGCCGCGCAGAAGGACGAGGCGCTCGCCGTCGCGCTCGTGCAGGCGTACAACGACTGGCACATCGAGAGCTGGTGCGGCGCGTACCCGGGCCGGTTCATCCCGCTCGCGCTCCCGATGATGTGGGACGTCGAGAAGATGGCGGCCGAGGTCCGGCGGGTCGCCGCCAAAGGCTGCCACGCGGTGACGTTCTCCGAGAATCCCGTGCACCTCGGCTTCCCGAGCATCCACTCCGGCCACTGGGACCCGTTCTTCGCGACGTGCGAGGAGCTCGGCACGGTCGTCAACGTGCACATCGGATCGTCGTCGAGGATGGTGATCACGTCCGACGACGCGCCGATGGACGTGCTGATCACGCTCTCCCCGATCAACATCGTGCAGGCCGCGGCCGACTTCGTGTGGTCGAACACCGCGAAGAAGTTCCCCCGGCTGAAGTACGCGCTCAGCGAGGGTGGCATCGGTTGGATCCCGTACTTCCGTGAGCGCATCGACTACACGTACGACCGCCACCGCTTCTGGACGGGCCAGGACATGGGTGCGCGCAACCCCAGCCGGGTGTTCGACGAGCAGGTGATCTGCTGCTGGATCGACGACCCGGTCGGCATCGAGATGCGGCACAAGATGAACGTCGACATGATCTGCTGGGAGTGCGACTATCCGCACTCCGACTCGTCCTGGCCGCAGTCGCCGGAGGCGTTCTGGAAGCAGATGCAGGCCGCGAACGTCGACGACACCGAGATCGACAAGATCTCGCACGCGAACGCGATGCGGCTCTACGACTACGACCCGTTCTCGGTGCTCGGCGGCCGAGACAACTGCAACGTCGGCGCGCTGCGTGCCCAGGCCGAGGGCTGGGACGTCAGCATCGTCGCTCGTGGCATCAAGGCATCGGCCACGAGCGCGGCCGACCTTGCCAAGTTCGCCAAAGCCGACCGCTGAGGATCGTCGGCCCACGAAGCACTCACACAGCCCGCCTCGGCCGATGCCGTAACCGCGGCACGAGCCCGCGCTCGCCCATTGCCCGGAGCGCCCGCTCCTCGTCGGCGTCGATGACCACGGCGTCACCGGGCTCCCGGCCGACGATGAAGGTCACGACGCAGTCGTCGCACGCCGACGTCCCCGCCATCACGCACTCGCCGCAATCGATGATCCGGTCGCTCATGCCCGGAGCTTGACACCCGGGTGAGACACCTTCCGTTTGTGGAGTTCTTGCGACCCCCGGCGACAATATTGTCGCCGCTCGTCGCAAGAACCCATGGCACCCGTAGACTGCGCCGGCTCGACGGGTCGCAAGGGTTGGAGGGACGCATGCAGACAGTTCACGAGGACTTCACCCTCGCGACCGCCGGTGGTGGCGAGGTGATCGACGTGACGCTGCATGCGCAGAAGACCATCGCCAACAGCGGTCTCGGCGACGGCCTCTGCACGGTGTTCGTGGCCCACTCGACGTGCGGTGTCACCACCATCGAGTACGAGCCCGGGTGCAACGCCGACCTCAACCGCGTGCTCGACGGCGTCGCCCCGCAGGACGATCAGTGGGAGCACAACGAGCGCAACGCAGACACCAACGGGCACAGCCACGTGCGCGCCGCGTTGCTCGGCCCGTCGGTCACGATCCCGTTCGTGCACGGCCAGCTGTGCCTCGGCACGTGGCAGAAGGTCGTGTGCATCGACTTCGACGACCGGCCCCGCTCACGTCGCCTGGTCGTGCAACTCCTCGGCACCTGACGCGCCGCACCACCGGCACGTCACCTGCTCGACGTGCTCGTCGAGCACTTCCTCCTCCTCCACCTGGAGCTCGCCGCCCAGCGAGTAGTGATGGAAGGCACGCGTCCGCCGCGTCGCGACGACGTCGAAACGGGTCACGTTGCCGCACGCGCCGCAGCGATACCGGGAAGCCACCGCCGGAGACTAGGCAACCGCCGGCGCGCAATCGGACCCGAGACCCGAACATACTTTCGTGGCGAACAGATGTTCGTTACGCTGCGGTCGTGGATCTCGGCACGCCGTTGTACGAGGTGACCTTCGTCGTCGTGGACCTCGAGACCACGGGGTGCGCGCCCGGCGCCGACGCGATCACCGAGATCGGCGCGCTGAAGCTGCGCGGCGGCGAGCTGCTCGGACGGCTCGACACGCTCGTGAACCCCGGCGTGCCGATCCCGCCGGTGATCACCGTCCTGACCGGCATCACCGAGGCAATGGTGTTTCCCGCACCACGTATCGACGAGGTGCTCCCGCAATTCCTGGAGTTCGCACGCGATGCCGTGATCGTGGGTCACAACATTCGCTTCGACGTGTCGTTCCTCGACGCCGCCCTCGTGGCGCACGGATATCCGCGGTTGCAGAACCGTCGCGTGGACACGGTCGCCCTGGCTCGACGGCTCACACGCGACGACGTGCCGAACCTCCGGCTCGAGACGCTCGCGCGCCACTACCGCACGACGGTCGAGCCCGTGCACCGCGCGTATGCAGACGCGGCCGCGACGGCCGAGGTACTGCACGCGTTGCTGGAGCACGCCGCGACATTCGGGGTGTTCGGCCTCGACGATCTGCTGGCCATCCCGAGGATGCGTCCAC
>DASQHW010000391.1:0-16467 GCA_035631895.1 Acidimicrobiia bacterium
GTGTTGACTCGCCGCTTCGCGGCGGAACCTACGCGTCCGCGTAGTTGGGACGCACGCACGTCACCCGAGATGTGATCGGATGTCGGTGATCACCGGGTCCGCGCAGACGCTCGCAGGCTGATTCCCGGTGACGTCGCACACCGCCGCGGTAATGGTGTTCGCGGCTCCGATCACTGCTTTGGCGACGGCATTCTTCGGGTCGGACAGAAGCGTCGCGATCTCATCGGCGGTCTTTCCCGAGAGCACGCTGGGGTCGTAGGTCGCACCGTTGACGAGATACCTGCCGCCGAGGTCGATGAACGGGATCGTGCCGGCCTTGGATGTGTACGGCGGCGAGTCGTAGGTGGCGAAGATCTGTTGCTGTTCGGGGGTGAGCGAGTCGAGCCGCCCACCCGTCCGGGTGTTCAACTCGACGGCCTGCAATGTCACGTACTTGCTCTGATACGTCGCGCCGTGGAACGAGAACGTCGGTGTGTTCGCGAAGGCGTCGCCGCTCGCGGACTTCGTCAGCTGCAGCCCCGAGAAGGTGCCGAAGCGCGAGAGCGCGATCACGGTCGGCCAGCGCTCGGCCGCGCAGTACGGGCAGTACTCCGCGCCGATGTAGAGCACGAGCGGCTTGCCGCCGAAGGTCAAAGGCGGCGCGACGATCTTCTTCGGGACTGCACTTATCTGCCCGACGCCGACCGCGTCGAAGACGCGTGAGGGGATCGACGCCACCTTGTCGACCAACGCGGGCGGGGCAGGCGACCGCAGATCGGACGACGAGTTGTTGCCGCCCGCCAAGAGCGCGGCGAGGAGTGCGACGACGACCACCGCGGCGACGCCGCCCGCGATCCACCACGGGCGCGACGAGCGCTGCCGGGCGGCGCGTCGAGTGCGGTTGCTCGAGGGACGCGTCGGCTTGCGCTTCGCGCTCATCTCGGCGCGTCCTCATGCCGGGCGTCCGATCGCGCGACCAACACGAGCGTGATGATGATGACGAATGCCGAGAGGGCCATCAGCGGGAGTGAGATGAACTTCCATTCCCACACGTACCTGATGGTGCACGGTTCGGTCACAGTGCAGAACGAAGATCCCTGAGCGGGGAACGCCTGGAGCTGGCTGTGGTAGATGGAGAATCCCGCGCCCACGGCGGCGAGCGGGACGACGTAGTGCCAGACCCGCCGGTCGCCGCGGATCGCGGCGACGAGCAGCAAGATCACGAGCGGATACGCGGCGATGCGCTGGTACCAGCAGAGCTTGCACGGCACGAAGTGCGCGACCTCCGAGTAGTAGAGACTCCCGGCCATCGTGACGGCTGCGACGAGCGCCGCGATCCACAGTGCCGCCCGCGAGACGTCTTCATACACGTCGGCGGCGCCCGCGTGACGGCGGCGTGCGAGCGCCAGTGCGACGAGGAGCACCGTGCCCGCCCAGCACGCCACCGCGAGCACTGCGAAGAAGGACGAGAACGCAGCTGTGCTCACCGCGCGACGCTAGCGGCTGCGCGTTGTCGTCCTTTCCACGTTCGCACCTCGTAGTGACTACGTTGTGCGACGACGTCCCATGGCGAAGCCGCCGATGCCCGCGAGCAGGCCGACGGCGCCGACGATCAATGCAATGATCGCCAGGGTCTTCGCGCTGTCGACATCACTCTTCTTCACGTTGCTCGCTGCCACGGCACTGCCGCCGCCACCCGTCGCGGGAGCGGTTGTCGCGGTGGCGCTGTCGGAAGCAGGTGCGACCAGCTTCAGCTCCGGACGGGGGACGTCGGGCTCCGGGCCGCCCGGCGGCGTCGCCTGGACCCAGCTCACGACTTGGCCGTTGCTGTACGTCTGCAGGGTCGGGAAGTCCAACACGTCGCCGGCGGCGGGGAGACCGACCGAGACCTTGAACTCCTGGAATTCGCCCTTGCCATAGCCCTTGTTGTCGCTGGCGGTCCACGTCACGGTGTCAACCGCTTCGCTGACATCACCGGCGTCGGTGTGGATCTTCGTGGTGACGGGCTTGGTCTTCACCTCGGCCGTCCATCCCGGGACCGGCTCGGTGAGCGCGTCCGCGATCGGGTGGTCGTCGGGGAACTTCACCTGCACCTTGACCGTCGAGGCGTTGCCCATCTCGTTGGGCACGACGAACGAGAGCACTGTGTCGCCTCCCCGTTCCGCGTCGGGCGGTTCGATCTTGATGTGCGCGGCCGCCGGGAGCGCCGTTGCCAGCACCAGGACAGCAGCGGACCCGAGAACGATTGCGATGCGGCGCACCAATCTCCTCCTTCGGCGACTTCCGGTCTCGTATGCACTCGTCGCCCGAGTGGGCGAGAAAGTTCCCAAGTGCTACACGATGTTCAGGACACGGCGTGGTCGGGGCGACGTGAGCATCCAGAGCAAAGCGGTCCCGACCAGATCGAGCACGTGTGTGAGCTCGAGGACCGCCGGCGTCTTCCCGTTCGCGATGTCGACCAGCGCGGTGACCACGAGACCGGCCGACAGCGCGGCAACGAACGGCAACATGCCAACCGCCCGGAGTGGGCGCCACGCGGCGAACAGGAAGCCGACGGCAAGAGCGAGGTCCCAGGCGCCCACTTCGTGGGCGACGTGGACCGGCGCGCCCTCATCGCTGCCGAACAGAAGCGTTGGCACGGCGAGCGAGAGCTGGGCGAGCGCGACGCCGGCCAGGGCGACGCGCACCGGGGAGGACAGGAACCGCCGTATAGGGCGGATGTGCTCATCGGCCATGGCAATGCGTGGCATCAGGTCGGGCATCTCGGCGCGCTGGGCGAACTCCCGGCACGAGTCGCACGCGGCGAGGTGCTCTTCGATGACTGCAAGCGACACGCCCGGATCCTCGCCGTCGAGGGCAGCAGAGCACGCTTCTCGGATCTCGCGGCATTTCACAACTGACCAGTCGTCGGGGGCGGGCGTCTGGTTCCCGATCTCGCGTAGGGTCCGCGACCGTGCGCGTACCCGATGAGGACCAGCTCCTTCGGTCTGCGATGGCCGGCGACCGCGTTGCATTGTCGGCATTCGTCGCCGAGACGCAGGTCCACGTCTGGCGGTTCTGCGCATACCTCGGCCGGGGCGAGGACGCCGCGGATCTCGTGCAGGAGACGTTTGTGCGGGCGCTGCGAGCGATGCCCCGTTTCGAAGGCCGCAGCTCTGCGCGCGCGTGGCTCCTCGCGATTGCGCGCCGGGTCTGTGCCGACGCGGTGCGGGGGGCGCAGCGGCGCCGTGCGACCGAAGCGCTGTGGTGGCAGCGGGAACGGGTGCAGGCCGACGCGGCGGAGACGGTGGGCCTGACGCTGACGCTGGGCACCTTGTCGACTGATCGCCGGGAGGCGTTCGTTCTCACCCAGCTCGTCGGCCTCCCGTACGCGGACGCGGCCGTGGTCTGCGGCGTGCCGATCGGCACGATCCGTTCTCGCGTGGCTCGGGCCCGCGAGGATCTGCAGGCCGAGTTGGGTGAGGCCACCGGATGAACGACTTCGTCGAGTCGATCGGGAACGAGAGCGAGGCGTTCGCTGCGACAATCCGTCCCGACGTGCTCGACCGGCGTGTGCCCCATTGCCCGGACTGGACGCTGCGTGACCTCGCATGGCATCTCGGGCGGGTGCAGCAGTTCTGGGCATTGGTCGTGCGCGCAGGTGTCGACGAGCGACCGGAGTTCGAGCCCCGGCGACCGGGGCCGACGGAGGCCGCAGCGCTCGCGGCCTGGATGCGCGAGTCGACGAGGGAGCTCATTGACGCGTTGCGCGACGCAGCCGACGACGCACCCGCATGGACGTGGTGGGGCGAGCCGCGCACTGCGGCCGCCGTCGGCCGGCACCAGGTGCAGGAAGCGGCGGTACACAGATGGGACGCGCAGTCCGTGCTCGGTCGGCCCGCGCCCTTCCCTGCCGCGCTCGCAACGGACGCCGTCGGCGAGTTCGTCGAGATCTTCCGGAAGCTGCGGCCCCGGGCGCCGATCGCGCTGGAGGCGACCGACACCGGGCACACGTTCACCCTCTCCGACGGCGAGGCGGCGGTCACCGTCTCCGCGCCCTCGGGTGATCTCCTGCTGTTGTTGTACGGCCGCCTTTCGCCCGATGACGTCCAGGTGGTAGGAGACCGCGTGCTGCTCGGCGTGCTCCTAACGCCGATCGAGTAGCGCGCGGACCTGATGCGCGATCTCGGCGTCTTCGTGCGCGGTGATCACGAACGTGCGCACGTCGGCGCCCGGCGCGGTGATCTCACCGTCGGAGGTGGTCGATCGGTTCGCTTCCTCGTCGAGCGGCATGCCCGCCGCGGCTCGCACCTCCGCTGCGTGCTCACCGACGCCACCGGTGAACGCGAAGATGTCGACCGAGAAGAGCGACGCGACCATCGCGCCGAGTGACCGCCGCAGCGCGAGCGTGTAGACGTCGAACGCGAGCACGGCCTCCGCGTCACCGCCGGCGCGGCGCTCGAGGACGGTTCGCATGTCGTCGGTGCCGCACAGTCCCATCAACCCGCTGCGTTGTTCCAACCCGTCGCGCACGTCTTCGATGTCGAGGCCGGCGTGCTCCTGGAGCCACAGCACGAGCCCCGGGTCGATGTTCCCCGCGCGCGTCGCCATGACCAGCCCCTCGAGCGGCGTGAAGCCCATCGTGGTGTCGACCGAACGGCCGCCTGCGATTGCGCACAGCGACGCCCCGGCACCCAGGTGGCACGACACGGTCCGCAGCGAACCCGGCGGGCGCCCCGCGAGCTCGGCGGAGCGCCGCGCCACGTACGCATGCGACAGCCCGTGAAATCCGAACCTGCGGAGCGGCCAGCGTTTGCGCCACTCCGCCGGGAGCGCGTATGTGGAGGCGGCCGCCGGCATGGTTGCGTGGAACGCAGTGTCGAAGCATGCGACGTGATCGACTGCCGGCACCGCGTGCCGAGCGGCGTCGATCGCCGCGAGCGCCCGGGGTTGGTGCAACGGCGCGAGGTTCGTCAGTGCGCGCAGCTGCGAGATCACGGTGTCGTCGAGCACTACTGCGTCGGTGAATTCCGTGCCCCCGTGCACGACGCGATGCCCGACGGCATCGGCGGGACCTGTGGCTGCCGCAAAGGTCCGGATGGCTGTCGCATCCCCGAGCCACGGATCGAGGGTGAGGGACGAGACGACGAGATCGTGTTCCACCACGGAGAGCTTGAGCGTGCGCGACCCCGCGTTGACAACGAGCACCCTCACGATGTCTCCCGCTCTTCTCTCAGACCGCCCACTGCCAGTCGCGGACCTCGGGAAGGTCCTCGCCGTGAGCACGGATGTATTCGACGTGACGGGTTCGCTCGTCAACCATGCGCTGGCGCACGTGTGCCGCCCGCGGACCGAGCTCGGGCACTCGGTCGATGACGTCCATCACCAGGTGGAAGCGATCCATGTCGTTGCGCACGACCATGTCGAACGGCGTCGTCACCGTTCCCTCTTCCTTGTAGCCGCGTACATGCATCTGCGCATGCCCGTTCCGCCTGTACGTGAGGCGGTGGATCAACCACGGATAACCGTGGTACGCGAAGATCACCGGCCGGTCCACCGTGAACAGCGTGTCATAGTCGCGGTCCGGGAGCCCATGCGGGTGCTCACTGTCTGGTTCGAGCCGCATGAGATCGACGACGTTCACGACGCGTACCTTGAGCTCCGGAAGGTATGTGCGCAGGAGGCTCACTGCCGCGAGCACCTCGAGCGTCGGCACGTCGCCGGCGCACGCCATCACGACATCGGGCTCGCCCCGATCGTCGCTGCTGGCCCACTCCCAGATGCCGATCCCGCGAGCGCAGTGCAGCTCGGCGTCCTCCATCGACAACCACGTGGGTTGGAGATTCTTTCCGGCAACGACCACGTTCACGTAGTTCCGCGTTCGTAGGCAGTGGTTGACGGTCGAGAGCAACGTGTTCGTGTCCGGCGGCAGGTAGACGCGTACGACTTCGGCGCGCTTGTTGACGACGACGTCGATGAAGCCCGGATCCTGATGTGTGAAGCCGTTGTGGTCCTGACGCCATACGTGCGACGTCAGCAAGTAGTTGAGTGACGCGATCGGCCGGCGCCACGGCAACGTGCGCGCGATCTTCAGCCATTTCGCGTGCTGGTTGAACATCGAGTCGATGATGTGCGTGAATGCTTCGTAGCACGAGAACAGCCCGTGCCGCCCGGTGAGCAGGTAGCCCTCGAGCCACCCTTGGCATGTCGTCTCGGAGAGGATCTCCATCACGCGACCGTCGGGAGCGAGGTGCTCGTCGACCGGGAGGACTTCGCCCAGCCAGGTCTTTGCGGTGGCCTCGTACACCGCGTCCAACCGGTTCGAAGACGTCTCGTCCGGGCCGAAGCGCCGGAAGTTGCGCGTGTCTGCGTTGTCGCGGAACACGTCACGGAGAAACGCGCCGAGGACGCGTGTTGGTTCCGAGAGGGTTGCGCCCGGTGTCGACACATCTACCGCGTAGTCACGAATGTCCGGCAGGCGGAGATCTCGTAGAAGGCCTCCTCCATTGCTGTGCGCGTTCGCGCCCATCCGCCGGCCGCCGCGTGGCAGCCAGCCGATGATCTCGGCTTTCGGCGCGCCCGCTTCGTCGAACAGTTCTTCGGGGTGGTACGAACGCATCCAGGTGTCGAGTTGCGCCAGATGCTGAGGGTTCGTCCGAACCTCCGGCAGCGGGACTTGGTGCGCGCGCCACGTGCCTTCGATCTGAACGCCGTCGACCTCCTTCGGGCCGGTCCATCCCTTCGGTGTGCGCAGCACGATCATCGGCCATCGAGGACGTGTGCGATCGCGATCACGGCGGGCGACACGCTGGAGGTCACGGATCCGCTCGAGTGTCTCGTCGAGCGTCGCCGCGAGCTGCTGATGGACGGCCGCCGGGTCATTGCCTTCCACGAGGTACGGCTCCCAGCCGTAGCCCTGCAGGAGCCCGTGCAACTCGTCGTCGGGGATACGCGCGAGCACGGTCGGGTTGGCGATCTTGTAGCCGTTGAGATGCAGGATCGGGAGCACCGCCCCGTCGCGGACTGGATCGAGGAACTTGTTCGAGTGCCAGCTGGTCGCGAGGGGCCCGGTTTCGGCCTCGCCGTCGCCGACGACACACGCCACGATCAGATCCGGATTGTCGAACACGGCGCCGAACGCGTGGCTGATCGAGTACCCGAGCTCGCCGCCTTCGTGGATCGACCCCGGCGTCTCGGGCGCGACATGGCTCGGAACGCCTCCGGGGAACGAGAACTGGCGGAAGAGACGCTGCATGCCTTCGCCGTCGCGAGTGACCGACGAGTACGTCTCGGTGTACGAGCCCTCCAGCCAGACATTCGCGAGGATCGCCGGGCCGCCATGCCCGGGACCTGTCACGTACATCATGTCGAGATCATCCCGGGCGATCGCGCGGTTCAAGTGGGTGTACACGAGATTCAGCCCGGGGCTCGTACCCCAGTGACCGAGGAGGCGCGGCTTGGTGTCCGCGGGAGCGAGCGGGCGTCGCAGCAACGCGTTGTCGAGCAGGTAGATCTGCCCCACGGCGAGATAGTTCGCGGCTCGCCAGTACGCGTCGAGCCGGCCGAGCTCCTCGGCATCGAGCGGTTGGGTGGCGATGCGCCGCATGGGTCTGGTGTCTACCCCAGGCCGGAGAGGGGCGAGGAAGCCCAAGAAGAAGGGGCCCCGCCGGTGAAGGCGGGGCCCCTGGCCGAGGGCCGAGTGGGGGTCGGACCTCGACGACCTGCGAACTGCTGGTGGTCATATTACCGAAGCTGGGGCCGTATCGAACGCAATCGCGTGGAAACAACGCGTCTCGTGCCGACATGCGCACTCGGGTCCAATGCGCCGACATCCCCTGCGCGTTTTGCGTATTTCGCCGCATAGAAGCGGGCGGGTTCTCCGCATACATGCGCACCGGGTCGGGAAGGGAGTATTGAGCGGCGCCGTAGCGCGCTTTCGCCGACACGCTCAGCGCACAGCGGCTGGGCGCCGGAGGGAGCTGTAAGGATGTCGATCAGGCGGGCCCTGATAGCCGGCGCGGTCGTCGCCGCGACGCTCTGGGCCGCGCCTGCACAGGCACTGTCCGGACCGGCGATCGGGCCCGGGATCCTGCAGCCTGTGCCGGTTTCCTCCCGGTCGCTCGGGGTCGCGTCCCTCGACGGCGCTCAGGCGGCCCTTTCCGCGGCGCGACCGGCGACCGCACTGCTCCCGGGCAGGGCGGTTCGCGTGCCGCAGCCGGGGCAACCTCCTGCCGGCACTCTGCCGTCCCCGCCGACCGTGGTGCTCCCGACGGCGAGCGGTCCGTCCCTGCCCACGGACGCAACGACCGCCGGGACCTCCGCCCCGTCGATGCACCCCGGCGCGGCAGCACCCGCGTCGAACAAGGGTGGCTCCGTCGCGCCGACTGCGAGTGCCGAACGCGGTCGCGCCACGATCGCACCCACGGTCCGGAGCGAAAGGGCGGACGCGCGGCCGATGGGTGTGAGCGGGGCGTACTCCGCACGGTCGAACGCGCACCCGTCCTCTCCGCTGGGGACTGCGACGACGAAACTCGCGTTGTGGGCTGTGTTGTGCGCGCTCGCACTCGTCGCGCGCTCGATCGTGATCTCGGCGTGGCGCGATGCACGCCGGCGACAGCGAGCGTTCAGTCCCCGAGCAGTGTCGCCCGCGCGAGAAGCGTGCCGTCAGGCTTCGTGAGTCTCACCGCGGTCACGCGCTCCGGACGGTTCACGGAGAACGCGATTGCACCATCTGCCGGCAGTACCGAGCCGAGTGATGCCGTTTGCCCCTGGGTGGTCTCCAGACTGATGCCGACGACCGCGGAGGGGTCGAGGCCGTAGATGTTGCCTCTGCCGTTCCGGGCGAGCACCGCCGTGCCGGGGCCGTGGTCGAACGTGCCGGTGCGAGTTCCGGGTTCGTGCAAGAGCGCGTCGATGTCAGGACGGGAGACGGCGACCGACGTGATGCGGCCATTGGGTCGCGGTGAGGACCCGTCGTGTGTCGTCACGAGGACGGCCACGATGATCGCGGCCGCCACGCCGACGGCGCCGAGTGATACGGCGCGCAGACGAGAACGACGCTGCGCTCGTGCGTGATCGAGTGCGGAGGTCGCGGCCGGCCGGCGCGCCAGCGCGGCCGCCACCACCTGCTCCTCCAGGGGTCCGGGCGGCGTGACTTCCTCGAACGGCAAAGACCCGAGCACCACGCGGTAGTCACCGAGGGCACGTTCGTCGACCGCGCCGCCGTCGTCGGGGACGTCGAGCGCCCGCGCGATCGCGCGGTCCTCGTCGTCCCACGCGTCGTTCACGGCGAGACCTCCACGGCTTGGAGCGCTGCCCGCATCTTCTGCATCCCTGCACGTATGCGGTACTTCACGGTTCCTTCGGGTTCTGACAGCGCGGCGGCGACGTCGCGATACGAAAGGCCTTCGTAGTAGGCCATCTCGATCGGCCGGCGCTGGTCATCCGGCAGCTCCACGAGCGCGCGGCGTACGGCATCTTGCACGTCGCGCACGATGAGACCGCCCGCGGGATCGTCGTTCGCCGGGACGACCGGCTGGCGCAGCGCCGACTCGTGGCGCCGGCGCATCGACGCTTCGGCGCGGACGCGCTCGACCGCCCGACCGTGCGCGATCGCGAGGAGGAACGCACGAAGCGTGCCGCGTTCGGCGTCGAAGCGGTCGGGCCGCTCCCACAGGCGCACGAACACGTCCTGGGTGGTTTCCTCCGCAAGCGCCGTGTTGGAGAGGATGCGCATCGCGAGGCCGAAGACGGCCGAGGCGTGCTCGCGGTACGCGGCTCGCAGGGCGGCTTCATCGCCGGCGAGGAGCTGGGCAGTGAGCTCCCGGTCGTGCGCGCTCGCAGGCACTCTCGTGCAGACCTCCGAACGGTCGCACACGGCCGCGACCGGTCGAATCCTAAAGCCCGGGTGAGGACCGCCGTCACGTGGTTGCCCCCGATGTCCGGCTGCACACGAGGGGTGGCCCGGGCGAGCACCGCCCCGCTCGCCTCGGGCACACCCCCGGCGGCCGCCTCTCCGCCGTTCCGCCCGGAACCTTCATCAGCCCCCGTCGCGGTCGAGTCCATGTCGTACATGGTCCGCGCCGGCACGGGGATTGGACGGGAATTCGTAAGAATGCACTCGATGCGGATGACCTTCCTGGGCCACGTCGGCTTCTTCGTGGAGACCCGAGGCGGCTCGGTGCTCTGCGATCCGTGGTTCACGCCGGCCTACTTCGGGTCGTGGTTCCCGTTCCCGCGCAACGACCGTCTCGACGTCTCTGCGTTCACTGCGCCGGACTACCTGTACGTCTCACACCTGCACCGCGACCACTTCGACCCCGAGTGGATCGCGGCGCATGTGGACAAGCGGGCGCGTGTGCTGCTCCCCGAGTTCGGCGTGCCGTTGCTCGAGCGAGAGCTCCGCGCGCTCGGCTTCGAGCACTTCGTGCGCACACGGCACGGCGAGACCGTCGACCTCGACGGGCTGCGCGCGACCCTGCTCCCGTTCACCGCGCCGGCCGACGGCCCGCTCGGCGACTCGTTGATCGTGCTCGACGACGGTGACGCACGCGTGCTGAACCAGAACGATGCGCGGCCGGGCGACCTCGATGCACTACGGGCGTTGGGGCCGTTCGATGCCCAGATCGTGCAGTTCTCGGGCGCGATCTGGTTCCCGATCGCGTACGACTTTCCGGGTGAATTGAAGGCGGAGCTCGCACGCGCGAAACGCGTGAACCAGATGGCCCGTGCCCAGCAGTACATCGAGTGGGTGGACGCAGCACACGTCTTCCCGTGCGCCGGGCCGCCCGCCTTCCTCGACGACGACCTCTATGCGATGAACGACTTCACGCGAGACGACGCCAACATCTTTCCCGACCAGACTGTTTTCCTCGAGCGGCTCGCCGGCGCCGGGATCACGACCGGCGAGCTGATCGTGCCCGGATCCGTGATCGAGCTGGACGGAGACGAGTGCAAGGTGACGCATCCGGCCGCCGACGACGAGGTGCGCCGGCCGTTCGTCGCCAAGCGCGCCTACCTCGAGGAGTACCGGCACGACTGGAGCGCATGGCTGGAGCAGGAGCGATCGGAGTGGTCGCACGGCCGGCGGGATCTCGTGTCCGAGCTCGCACCATGGTTCGAACCATTGCTGCTGCGCGCGCCGATCACTTCGGCGGGTGTTGCCGGCAACGTCGTGCTCGACGTGGGTGACGCCGAGGTCGATGTGTGCATCGATTTCGTCGAGTCTCAGGTCCGGGTGTGGCGCGGAGAGCCATACGTGTACAAGGCCGACGTGGATCGAAGGCTCATCGAGGCATTGATCGAACGACACGTCGAGGACTGGGTGAACGCACTGTTCCTGTCGTGCCGGTTCGTCGGTCATCGGCCTGATCCTGCGAATTTCAACGAGTACGTGATGACCTTCTTCAAGGCCCTGTCACCGGAGCGCATCGCGTACGTCGAGCGGTGCTACCGCGAGCGACGGCGGCGGGACGACGAGTTCTTCGAACGGGACGGCTGGCGCATCGAGCGATGGTGTCCGCACCGCCAGGCCGACCTGACGCGCTTCGGGGACGTGGACGACGGCGTGCTCACGTGCAGCCTGCACCATTGGGAATTCGACCTCGCGACCGGCGCCTGCCTGACCAGTGACGACAAGCACCTGCGATGCGAGAGGCTTTCCGAATGACTGCCTTCAACCACGTCGGCCAGTGCGTGACCGATCTCGAGCGGTCGAAGCGCTTCTACTGCGACCTGTTCGGATTTGTGTTGGAGCGTGAGATCACGCCGGGCGACGAAGGCTCGGCACAGCTGCTGTCGCTCACCCCGCCGCTGGGCATGACCGCTGCATACCTCGTGCGGGACGGCCTCGTGCTGGAGCTCCTGCACTTCTCGGCCGACGGGCAGACCCGTCCGTTCCGGCCGCGTACGATGAACGAACCCGGCCTCACCCATGTCTCCCTCTCGGTCGACGACATCGACGAGGTGTGTGCGCGGCTCCCCGCCTACGGCGGGGAAGTGGTGGAGGGCTCCAACATCGGCGCCGCGGTGTTCATCCGGGATCCGGACGGACAGCTCGTCGAGCTCCTGCCGATGGCGTACAGGCGGCACCTCGACGGGCAAGGGTTCCATTGACACGCTGACATACGCTCCCGCGATGCGATTCGTCACGGTGAACAACGCCCGGCTCTCGGTGATCGGCCTCGGCACGTGGCAGTTCGGGTCGAAGGACTGGGGCTACGGCGCCGACTATGCCTCGGGCGAAGCCGGCCGCATCGTCCAACGCGCGCTCGACCTCGGAGTGAACGTCGTCGACACAGCCGAGATCTACGGTCGCAACGAATCGGAACGGATCGTCGGGCGCGCGATCGCACACCGCAGAAACGACGTCTTCCTCGCGACGAAGCTGCTGCCGGTGATGCCGCTGGCGAGCGTCGTCGAGAAGCACGGGCGCGCAAGCGCGGCACGGCTCGGCGTCGACAAGCTCGACCTGTACCAGATCCACTGGCCGAACCCCGTCGTGCCGATCGCGGAGCAGATGCGCGGGATGCGCCGTCTCCTCGATGCGGGCGTGATCGACCACGCGGGTGTCAGCAACTTCTCGCTCGCCCGCTGGCGCGCCGCCGAACGCGCTCTCGGTGCTCCTGTCCTCTCGAATCAGGTGCAGTACAACCTCGCGGTACGCAAGCCGGACGCCGACCTGGTGCCGTACGCGGCGGCGAATGATCGACTGGTGATTGCGTACAGCCCGCTCGCCAAGGGCCTCTTGTCGGGGCGCTACGACGCGACGAACCTGCCGAAGAACTCGGCGCGCATGTTCGATCCGCTTTTCCTGCCGGAGAACGTCGTGCGGGCACACGACCTCATCGAGTCACTGCGCGCCGTTGCGAAGGCCCATGATGCAACGCCGACGCAGGTGGCGCTTGCGTGGGTGATCAGCCATCCGAATGTGATCGCAATTCCGGGGGCGAGCAGCGTCAGCCAGCTCGAATCGAACGTCGCGGCGGCGGACCTGGAGCTGTCCGCCGACGAGCGCGCCGAATTGACCGCCGCCTCGGATGCGTTTCACCCCGTGCGGGGTGCTTCCGGCGGCGTGAAGATGCTCGGCCGGCGCATCCGCGAACGCCGCTGACGGACATGGCTGCCGCGCGCGGGTCGTTGCGGCCGGTAGCCGCGTCGTTCTTGGTGTTCGGAGTGTTCGCAGGCACGTGGGCGGTCGCGGCCGTCGACGTCGAGCGGACATTCGGGCTCACCGACGCGCAACTGGGGCTGCTGCTCGCGGGCGGCATCGCGGCGGCGACCGGGATCGCCGCGTTCAGCGGCGCACTCACCGATCGGTGGGGTGCAGGCTCCGCGCTCGCCGGCGCACTCGTCCTGTGGGGTGCGCTCCTCGCATTCGCGTCCGGCGCGCCGCGGATTGCGCTGTTCGCGCCGCTCTTCATCGTCGCGCTCGCCGCCGGCGGCATGGTGGACGTCGTGATGAACATCGTCGCCGCCGACGCCCTTGCTCCGGAGCCCGCGCGGCTGGTGCGCTTCCACGGTCTCTTCAACGGCGCGGCGGTGCTCGGAGCCGCCGTCACGGGCGTCGCGCTGGATGTCGGCGTGTCGTGGCGCGCGGTCTGGCTGGGCATCGCGATCATCGCGGGGCTGACGGCCGCGCTCGTACGCGGAAGCAATGTTCCCGAGCCGCCGCGTGCGGATCATCCGTCGATGGTCCGCGCAGTCGCCGGCCTCAGGCACGAAGGGCTCCTCGTGCTCGCGTCCGTATTCGGCGCGGCCGCAATGATCGAGGGAGGTATCGCCACGTGGGGCATCCTCTACCTGCGCGCGCACCTGGGCCTCGGGGTCCTCGCAGGAGTCAGTGCGTACGTCGTGGGCGAGAGCCTCGCCACGCTCGCGCGCATCGGCGGCGGCCCGATCGTCCGGACGCTGGGCACGCGCCGCGCGGTGACGCTCGGCGGTCTGCTCGCGGCGCTCGGCATCGGGACCGAGGCGCTCTGCGGCAACGCGGCCGTCGCCGCTGCCGGGCTCGCGGTCGCCGCCGTCGGCATCTCGGTGGTGTGGCCCCTCCTGCTCGCAGACGTCAACAACGAAGCGCGACATCCGGCGCTCGCGATCGGCGGTGTCACGGCCTGCGGCTACCTGGGGATGGTCGCGGGCCCACCTCTCGTCGGTCTCGTGTCCAGCGCGTTCGGCTTGCGTACCGGCTTGATCGTGCTTGCCGCGATTGCGATGTTCGTTGCGCTCACTCCGGCGCACGTCCGCGCGCGCTCGGGGCCACGAGCGCCGGTCGATTGAGGCACGCGGCCTGAGACGCGTCAGGAGTCGTCGGCGCCCGGCCAGACGTTTCGGAACGCGCGCTGCAACAGCGGCGTACGCGCGTCGAGCACGTCGATGAGCGCCTCGCCGGCGACCCGCGGCTGCTGCGGTTCGCCTTCGGCCGCTTCCTCGTCGTCTTCCGCTTCCTCGTCGCCCTCCGGCTCCTCGTCGGTGACCGGCTGCTCGAGGTGCTCGACCGGCACGGGTACCGATGCGAGGTCGCTCCGGCGCGCGCGGAGCGCGGGCCGGGAGAGACCGGGAGGCTCGGCGATCGCGTCGCCGTCCGGGGCACGGCGGCCGTCGAACAGCCGCCAGCCGGTAGGGAGCACGAGCACAGTCGCATGACGATTGCAGAGGTCGCGTTCGGAACGTGCTGCGCCGGCGTCGACGTCGATCAGCCACGCTGCCCGCTGCCCGGGCTGGAATCGCAGGGTGGCTACGGCAGGCGCATCGCAGCCCCTGCGCGCGCAAAACCGCTGGTGGTCCACGCCGTCGGGCCGATCCCAGATCGGGCCGGAGACCATGTCGGACTACCTCCTGATTGCAGCGCCCGCCCGACCGCTACGGAAAGAGTATGCCCACACGCGGTGCGTGACCGTCAAAGCGCGCCCGAATTGCGAAATGCGCGCGCAAGCATCGGGCTGCGGGCGTCGAGCGCCGCGGCCAGTTCGTGGGCGGCGGCCTCGCGCTTCCCGCGCCGGTCGTCGAGCTTCCATCCTCGCGGCGGTTTCAGCGCGCTGACGTGCCGCTCGCACAACTCGCCTGCGCGCGCCCCACCGCTCGTCGGCGCGTCGAGCCACACGATCAGCTCGTCGGGATCGAAGGTGAACGTCGCCGCGGCCGCGGCATTGCATCCAGGTCTCGCACACAAACGCGCCACGATCAGAAGGTAGCCCGGTCAACGCGTCAACTCGCGGCATCCGAGTGGCGCGATCGATTCGGTCAACGGCGCGAGGCTGCTCTCGTGCGTACAGGTTGGAGTGTGCGGGTGCCGGCCTCGTCTGCGAACCTCGGTGCCGCGTTCGACGCGGTGGCGGTCGCGCTCGACACGTACCTCGAGGTCGAAGCCGGCGGCGCCGACCCCGCGCCCGAGACGCATCCGGCAGTGCGCGCCTTCCGGCACGCGGGCGGAGCAGGTCCGCTCACGCTTCGGTGCCACTTTCCGGGCGGCCGAGGTCTCGGCTTCTCCGGGGCGTCGCGCGTCGCCGGCATCCTCGCCGCGTCCGTGCAGCGCGACCAACCGTTGCGCGCTGCTCGTCGCGAGGCGCTTCCGGCGGCGACACGGCTCGAGGGACACGCCGACAACGTGGCCGCCTCGCTGCTCGGTGGGGTCGTCGCGGTCGCGGGCGGAAGGGCGGTTCGCGTGCCGCTCGGTTGCGAGCTCGCCGTCGTGGTCTGGGTGCCGAACCGCGAAACGGCCACGACAAGTGCGCGTCGCGCTCTTCCGGAGCAGGTCGGTTTCGACGATGCCGCATTCAACGTCGGCCGTACGGCGTTGCTCATCGCAGCGCTTGCCGCCGGCGACACGGACGCGCTGCGGACCGCAACCGAGGACCGACTGCACCAGGACCGCCGGCTTTCCCGCGCACCGGAGACCCGGATCGCGATAGACACCGCCTTGCGTGCAGGTGCGTTCGGGGCCTGGGTGTCCGGCTCGGGACCGTCGGCGGCCGCGTTCGTCGATCCCGCACGGGCGCACGAGGTTGCCGCCGCGATGCCCGCGGGCGGGCGCGCAATCGTGCTCGACATCGCCGAGGAGGGAGCAACCGTGACGACGAAGACGACGCAATGAAGCTCGAAGGCAAGTGCGTCGTCGTCACGGGTGGCGCGTCGGGCATCGGCGCCGCACTCGCACGCCGGTTCGCGGCGGAGCATGCTCGCGGTGTCGTCGTGGCCGATGTGCAGGACGCGGCGTTGCGAGCGGTGGCCGAAGAGATTCACGGCGATGCAGTGCACTGCGACGTCACCGACGAGGCGCAAGTCCGCGTGCTCGTCGACACGGCCGAAGAGCGTTACGGTCCGATCGACCTCTTCTGCTCGAACGCGGGCATCGTGTTGCCGGGTGGCGAGGACTCCCCGGATCGCGACTGGGAACGCAGCCTCGGCGTCAACGTCATGGCGCACGTCTACGCGGCGCGTGCGCTCGTCCCGCGCATGATCGAGCGCGGCGGCGGCTACCTGCTCCACACGGCGTCCGCGGCGGGACTGCTC
>DASQHW010000392.1:0-20071 GCA_035631895.1 Acidimicrobiia bacterium
GCTGGTCGTGTTCGCCGCGACGGCCATCCTCCTCGGGGTCACGGTGCAGCGCCTCGGCGTGCTGGCGACCTCCGCGCGGCGCGGTGAACGGGAGGCGCGGTTGCGACTCGACCTCACGAACCGCCTGCTCGAAGGCGACAGCAGCACGGACGCGCTGGCCTCGACGGTGTCGACACTGAGGGACGTCTTCGGATTCGAGGCCTGCTCGCTCCGGATGAACGAACGCGTGGTCGCGACCGGCGAGCTGCCACGACCGCCGGACGTCTCGGTCGTGGTGCGCAACGCACGGCTCGACGCGACGTCCGACCACGAGCTGAGCCCCGGTGACAGGGCGTTGCTCGAGGCACTCGTCGCCGGGCTCGCGACCGCCGCCGATCGGTTGCGGCTCCAGGACGAGGTCCGCAATGCCCGGCTGTTCGCGGAGATCGGACGTCAGCGGGCGGGCTTCCTCTCGGCAGTCAGTCACAACCTGCGCACACCGCTGACCGCCGTGAAGGCCGCGGCAGGCACGCTGCTCGCGTCCTGGTCGCGGATCGAGCCGGAGGAGCGCCGGGAGCTGCTCGAGACGATTGCCGACGAAGCCGAACGGCTCGAGCGACTCGTGCGCAACACGCTCGAGCTGAGCCGCATCCGGGCCGGCGCACTGCAGGTCGAGCACGAACCTGTCGACATCACGGACCTCGTCCGGCACGCAGTGCGGCGTCTACGGCCGATCGCTCGCGCGCACCGCGTGCGGCTCGATGTCGACGACGATCTTCCGCCCGTCTGGCTCGATGTCGCCATGATCGAGCAGATCCTGCTGAACCTGCTGGAGAACGCGTTGCGCTTCGCACCGCCGGGCTCCGAGATCCTGGTCGGGGCGCACGTCGTCGAAGGCGACCGGGTCGAGGTTCGGGTCGCGGACCATGGGCCCGGCGTGCCGGCAGGTGCGCAGGACCAGATCTTCGAGGAGTTCCAGAGCCTCGACCCCCGGCCTGCGAGCAGAAACGGCCCAGGGACGGGTCTCGGGCTCGCAATCGTGCGCGCGCTCGTCATCGCGCACGGCGGTTCCCTGCGCTACGAGGACACGCCCGGCGGCGGGGCGACGTTCGTGTGCACATTCCCTCTGGAGCCCACGTGACCACGATCCTCCTCGTCGAAGACGATCCGGCGCTGCGACGCGCGCTCCGCACGATGATGCGCAGTCGCGACCTCGAGGTGGTGGAGGCGGACACCGGCGAACAGGCAGTCGTCCTCGCGTCCGGCGGCGCCGCGGACCTCGTCCTGCTGGACCTCGGGCTCCCCGACATCGACGGGCTGGAGGTGCTGCGGCGAATACGCACGTTCTCGGCGGTCCCGGTGGTCGTCCTGACCGCGCATCACCAGCAGGCGGAGAAGATCCGGGCGCTCGACTCTGGTGCCGACGACTACGTCACCAAGCCGTTCGACGTCGAGGAGCTGCTCGCGCGCGTGCGCGCCGCGTTGCGCCGCGCGCCGCACGCCACCCAGCCGCTCACCGTGGTGCACGTCGACGACCTCGAGGTCGACCTCCCGCGGAGGCGCGTCACCCGCGCCGGCGAACAGGTGCACCTGACGCGCACCGAGCTGTCGCTCCTCGAGCTGTTCGTACGAAACCCCGGCAAGCTGCTGACCCAGGAGCTCCTCCTCCGCTCGGTCTGGGGGCCGCAGTACGGCACCGAGAGCAACTATCTGCGGGTGTATGTCGGCCAGCTCCGCAAGAAGCTCGGCGACGACGCCGCGAATCCCCGCCTCATCCTTACCGAGCCGGGCATCGGGTACCGCTGGATCGCCGGCGAGGAAGGCGCGTCCTAGGGTGGACTGATGTCAATCAGGGTTGCGATCGTTCCGCACACGCATTGGGATCGCGAGTGGTACTCGCCGTTCCAGACGTTCCGGCTCCGCCTCGTCAAGCTCGTCGACACGTTGTTGCCGATGCTCGAGCACGATCTCTCCTACGCGCGCTTCCTCCTCGACGGGCAGACCGCGGTGATCGACGACTATCTCGAAGTGAGGCCCGAAGCCGCCTCCGCGCTCACGCGCCTGGCGGCAGCGGGGCGGTTGTCCATCGGGCCCTGGATGGTCCTGATGGACGAGTTCATGGTGAGCGGCGAGACGATGGTGCGCGACCTGCAGTTCGGCATCGCGCGCGGCACGGAGCTGGGCGGCGTGATGGACGTCGGCTACCTGCCCGACATGTTCGGGCACGTCGCGCAGATGCCGCAGCTGCTCGCGCACGCCGGCTTCGCGCACGCGGTCGTGTGGCGCGGCGTCCCCGCGAGCGTGGAGCAGACCGCGTTCTGGTGGGAGGCGCCGGACGGCTCCCGTGTGCGCGCCGAGTACCTGTACGGCTCGTACTCCAACGGTCGGGACCTGCCCGATGACGCCAAGCGGCTCGTGCTCCGTGCGGTCGACTACGAACAGGAGCTCGGCACGGCGCGCCTCGGCGACATGCTCCTGATGAACGGCACCGACCACCAGATGCCGCAGCCATGGCTCGGCCGCGTGGTCGCCGAGGCGAACGCCATGCAGGATGAGTACGAGTTCGCCGTCACATCACTGCCCGAGTACCTCGCACTGCAACCGACAACAGCGCTCACCACGGTGCACGGGGAGCTCCGTTCGGGTGCGCGCGCGAACCTCCTCATGGGTGTGGGATCGAACCGCGTCGACGTGCACCGCGCGTGCGCGGCCGCCGAACGGGCGCTGGAGAAGCGCGCAGAGCCGCTGTCGGCGCTGTTGCTGCCCGCCGCGCAGTACCCGCACGCGTTCGCGACAATTGCATGGCGCAACCTGATCCTGAACAGCGCCCACGACTCGTCGTGCGCCTGTAGTCACGACGAAGTCGTCGACCAGGTCGTCGTCCGCTACGCCGAGGCGCGACAGATCGGCGACGGGCTCGCACGCGATGCCGTACATGCGCTCGCCGCGCAGGTCGACGCCCCGCGCGGCGCGACGCTCGTCGTCAACCCGACTGCGCGGGCGCGGTCCGGCATCGTCGAGGCGCGCGTGCCGGGCACAGGCCCATGTACCTTCATCGCGGCCGACGGTGCACCGTGTCCGACGCAGGTGCTGGAAGTGACGGGTGGTGAGAGCCCGCCGACCCTCGTGACGGGCCGGAAGGTGCGATGGGTGCTCGACCTCATGCGCGGCACCGAGTTCCAGGGCCGCGACATCGCAACCTATGACGTGCGCGACAACGGCGACGCCCATGACATCGAGCTGCGCGAGGCCACAGCCGGCGAGGCGCGGTGCGATCTCGCCGAGCTCAAGCAAAAGATGCTGGCGCTCGGCGACGCAGGGCGAGAGATGCGCATCCGCGTCATCGAGGCGCCGGGCCGCCGGGTGCTGTTCGACACCGGGGAGATCCCGGGCTTCGGGTGGTCGTGCTTCACGGCCCGCGACGGCGCGTCGCCGGCCGGCACGGTACGAGCGCTCGAGAACGAGCACCTGCGGGTGGAGGTCGACCCGGCGGACGGGACGTACTCGATCGAGACGGCGGATGGCCTGCGCGTCTCGGGCTTGGGGCGCCTCGTCGACGGTGGTGACGGTGGTGACACGTACAACTACTCGCCACCCGCGTCCGACGTGGTGATCGACCGGCCCGAATCGGTCACCGTCACGACGACCGAGGACGGGCCGGTGCGGGCGCGCGTCGTCGTCGACGCGGTGTACGCCTTGCCGTCCGGGGCAATCGGCGACTGGCGGGCGTGCGATCGCCGAAGCGACGAAACCGTTTTCTGCGCCGTGCACACCACGCTGGAGCTCCGTCCGGGCGAGCGGTTCCTCCGCGTCGCGCACGAGATCGACAACCATGCCCGCGACCATCGCCTGCGCGCGCACTTCCCGTTGCCGGCCGTCGTCAGCGGGTCGGATGCCGAGTGCGCGTTCGCCGTCGTCCACCGGGGCTTGACGGCGGAAGGTGGGCCTCACGAGCACGGCTTGCCGACGTTCCCGTCCCGCCGTTTCGTCGACGCGTCCGATGGGGCGAGCGGCATCGCGCTCGTGCACGATGGTCTCCTCGAATACGAGATCGTCGCGGACGGCCGCGAGCTCGCCCTCACGTTGCTGCGCGCGGTCGGGTACCTCTCCCGCACTGAGCCGGAGCTCCGCCCGAACCCGGCCGGTCCGCCCGATGCGCTGACCGGCCCGCAGCTGCAAGGTTTGCAGCGCGCGGACTACGCGGTCCTGCTCCACCGCGGCGACTGGCGGGCGGCCGATTGCTACGGCGTGGCCGATGCCTTCGGCGTGCCGCTCGAGCGGACGCGCGTGGCGACGCGCGGTGAGCCGGCGCGCGCGGCGACGGGCAGCATGCTCGCCGTCGATGGCGCCGAGGTCTCGGCGCTGCTGCGCGTGCCGGGCGGACTCGTGCTGCGCGTGTTCCGCACCGCTGCGCACGACGGTCCGGTCACGATCGAACGCGAGGGCGTGCCCGCCCGCGGCTTCGTCGTCGACCTGCGCGGTCGGCCCATCGGGCCCTTCGAGGGCACACTCGTACTCCGTCCCTGGCAGATCGCCACGGTGCAACTCGCGTGAGCGCCCTCGGCGTAGCCGGGATCGTCACCATCGTCCAGGCACGGTTACGCCCGTAGCAGCTGGTACGCCTCGACGCTCTCGGCGAAGCCGGCGAGGGTGAGGCGACCGACCGGCACGAACGTGTAGCCGAGCCGCGCGCGTGCGAGACGCTCGTACAGCGAACGGTCGGTCAACGCGGTCCCCGACTCCGCCGACGCGACCAGTCGCGCCGCAAGGTTCACCGTCGGTCCGTAGAAGTCACCTTGACGCACCATCACGTCGCCGAACGAGAGACCGACGCGGAGTTTCGGCAGACCCGCCGCCGTGCACGCCTCGATCAGGTCCAGCGACAGCGCGCAGCCCACGCCCGGCGCGTTCGACACGAACATCACCGCGTCGCCGATCCGCTTGACGACCGATGCTCCGGCGCTCGTGACCACGTCGCCCGTGGTCGCCTCGAAACGCGCGATCATCAGCGCGAGGTCGGACACGTCGAGCTCGCTCGAGAGCCCGGTGAACCCTGCGAGATCTGCGAAGCCCACTGCGAGCTGCACGACATTGAGCGCCGACGGCTGTGCACCCACCTCGCTGTAGCGGCGACCGATGGCCAGCAGGTGGTGGCGGTGCAGTGTGTCGAGCGCCTCGGCGACGCGCGGGAACAGCTGTGCGGCAACCTGCATATAGGTCCGCGCGACGTCGACGTACTGGTTCGTGACTGCGAGTGGCGCTTCGATGTTCGAGCGCAGCAACGCCACCTCGGCGTCGGCGATGCGGCTGACGGCTTCACCCATTGTGCGCGCGAGCTGCACCACCAGCTCGCGCTCCACGAATTCCGCGAGCATCTCGAACAACCGGAACATCTCGACGTCCGCGGGACCGAAGCGACGCTCG
The DNA here is from genome assembly GCA_035631895.1 of Acidimicrobiia bacterium. Taxonomy (GTDB): domain Bacteria; phylum Actinomycetota; class Acidimicrobiia; order IMCC26256; family PALSA-610; genus DASQHW01. The sequence goes on from DASQHW010000392.1 coordinate 5,404, forward strand.
AACGACCGGGGTTCGGGAAAGCCCGCCGACCGCCACAGCTGCAGGGCGAAGCCCGTGTCGATCGCGGCCTGTGTCGCCGCCTCCGACAGCGTGAAGCGGTCCCGGCCGGCGCTCAACGTGCGGAACGCCCCGAGGCTGAACTCACCGCCGCGCTCGCACGCGTGCACGATCTCGGGAATCGATGCGCCGACCTCTTCGACGAGGAAGTCGAGCAGCTCCAACCACGCAGCTGCGTTGGGAGCATCCGGGTCGTACACCCCCGCGGCGAGGAAATCGTCGAGATACTCGCTCACGTAAACGACTCCGGGGTCGCGACGCGTTTGCCGTCCGCCGGCGCGGCGAGGAGCGTCTCACCGACGGCGTCCGTCGACATCCAGGACGGATCGATCGACGGGACGCGGAGTACCGAACCCTTCGGTGCGTCCCACAACAGGGCAGGACGGGCGCCGTGCCACCGCAGTGCGAACGACACGCGCCCGCGCCGCAACGGTGCATCGTGGACCGCGAGATGCGCACCGAGCCACTCGTCGCGGAACCCGGCAAGCAGGTCCACGCCGGCACGTCGTTCGTGCACGAGCGCGGCGCGCATGTCACCGAGCACCGCGGTGCGAGCCCTGCGGCGACGCGCCGCATGACGGGCGCGCATCCCCAGCTGCGGCCACATCGCCGCGGCCTCGTCGTCGAACCCCCAGTCCTCCAACGCCACGAATGCCTCCGCGGACGCAGGTGCAAGCAACGCGTCGGCACGCGCGGCGTCGATCCGCTGCTGCCACGGCTCCGGCAGCTCCGTACGCATGCCCCGGTCGAGCACCGCGGCCCAGCCCCGCCCGACCGACTGCCAGTCCGCCAAGGTGCGCACGTCGACCGCGGGATCGCCGAGTGCGACGCGTACCACGGTGCGGTGGGGCACCGGGAACACCACCGCGCCATCGGGCTCGATCGCCCCCGGCCGGCGCGGGAGTGCCAGCACGTCGTCCACCGGCGCGCCGCCCACTGCGAACGCGACCGCGATGGCCTCCGGTGACGCGTTCTCGACCTCGACGATCACGAGGCCGCCGTGGTCGCCGACCGCGTACGTCCGTGCGATGGCGTCGCCACCCGGCACGCGCAGCATGGTCTCGGCGAGCGGAGCCGGGCCCGGACGCGACGTGCGCACCGACGCGTCCGTCGCGGGATGGATCCAACGATCACGAGCGCGCACACGCCACGCCAGCGTGAGATCGCCCCGGGTCACCGATCCCCGTTCGTCGACCGCCGCGATCCTCCCCGTGGTCAGTGCACCGAGCGCGACCTCCGCCATCACCGCATGCCGTGCAGCTCGGGCTTCGCCTTGCGCAGCATGAGCTCGGGTACGAGGTCCGCAGGCCGGGCGCCCTCGTACAGCACACGCCCCACGAACGACGCGAGCGGCATCTCGACCTGGTGGCGGCCGGCGAGCTCGAGCACCGCGGCAGTCGTCTTCACGCCCTCGGCGACCATGCGCATCTCGCTGACGACGTCGTCCAGTGACCGGCCCTTGCCGAGCTCCACCCCGACGTGGCGGTTGCGACTCTGCGGACTGCTGCACGTCGCGATGAGGTCCCCCATCCCGGCAAGGCCCGCGAACGTCAGCGGATCGCCACCCATCGAAACACCGAGCCGCGCGAGCTCGGCAAGCCCGCGTGTCATCAGCGCCGCCTTGGTGTTGTCGCCGTAGCCGAGGCCGTCGGCGATGCCTGCGCCGATCGCGAGCACGTTCTTCAACGCGCCCGCCATCTCGCACCCGATCACGTCGGGGTTCGTGTACACACGGAAGCTCGGGGAGAAGAACAGTTGCTGCAAGCTCTCCGCGGCCCGATCGTCGCCGATCGCGACCACCGAAGCGGTCGGCTGTCCGGCGGCAACTTCACGCGCCAGGTTCGGTCCGGTCAGGACACCGACGTAGGCACGATCGTGCTCCGGAAGCGTCTCACACGCCACCTCGGTCATACGCGCCAGTGTGCCTTGCTCGATGCCCTTCGCGAGGCTCACCACCGGCACCTTCGGCCCAACGTATGCCTGCGCGTCGGTGAGCACCGCGCGCATGCCGTGCGACGGCACGCCGAGCACGATGACGTCCGCCTCCCGGCATGCCTCGTCCAGTGATGCCGTGGCGCGCAAGGTGTCCGGCAGGCGCACACCCGGCAGGTACGCCGAGTTCTCGTGCACCGCGTCGATCTCGTCGGCCAGCTCCGGCCGGCGCGCCCACAGCGTCGTGCGCGCGTTGCCGGCGGTGATCGCGGCGACGGCGGTGCCCCACGATCCCGCGCCGATGACTGCGACCCGGGTCACGCCGACTTCTGGTGCGCGCGCACGGTCTCCGGTTCGCGCCACCACCACGCGTCGTCGTCCGCTCCCGGTCGTTGCGGATAGATCGTGCGGGCACGTGCGACGCAGCCAGTGATCGCATCCATCACGCGATCGGTCGCGGCCTTGACGTGCTCGTCCGTGCCGACGCGTATCGGTTCGCCGACGACGGCGACCTGCGCGACCCCCCACTTCCAGCTCGGCTTTCGGCCCTTCATCATCATGCGGTGCGTGCCCCACAGGCCCACCGGCACGACGGGGACGCCCGCCGCCTGTGCGAGCCGCGCCGTGCCCGACTTGCCGCGCATCGGCTCGAGGTCGAGCGAGATCGTCCCTTCCGGAAACACCGCGATGCACTCTCCTCGGCGCAGTGCCTCGACCGCGGAGCCGAGCGCACCCGCGGCATCAGCCGAACCGCGCGTCACGGGGATCTGGCGCGCGCTGTGCAACAGCCGGCCGAGCGCGGGCTTGTCGAACAGCTCGGCCTTGGCGAGGAACCGCAAACGCCGATGCCGGCGGTCGGCGACCCACGCCAGCGTCAACGGGTCGAGGTACGACACATGATTGCTCGCGACGATCACGGGACCGTGCTCGGGAAGGTGCGCGGCGCCTTCGATGGTCCAACGCAACCCGAACCGGAGCCAGGGCCAGAACACGCCTTTGGCAGCCGGATAGATCAATTCCACGGATCGCTAGCATACGCAGCCTCGTAGGACGCAGCGGAGGGAGCCGAGCGCCATGGCACAACGGTCCCCGACGCACTCGCTCGACGGGCGTTCTCGTGACGGCGCCGGAATCGTCATCCCGTTGCGTTCCTTCACGCGAGGCAAGGCGCGGCTCGCGGCCGTGCTCGACGAGGCCGCGCGCGCTGCGCTCGCGCGCGCGATGGCCGAACGCGTCATCGGCGCCGCCCACATGCGACCGGTCGTCGTCGTTTCGAGCGCGCCCGACGTCGTCGCATGGGCCTCGGAGCACCAGCTCGCCGTCATCGATGATCCCGGCTCCCTCGACGGCGCGGCGGACGCGGGCCGGGCATGGGTCCGTGCACGCGGGCTCGGGCGCATCGTCGTGGTGCACGCCGATCTCCCGCTCGCGTCGTCACTCGATCGCGTCGCCGGCGACGGCCCCGCACCGGTTGCGGTGGTCGTCCCCGACCACCGGGACGACGGCACGCCCGTCCTCTCGCTGCCTTCTGCCACACCGTTCGCGTTCTCCTACGGGCCCGGCTCGGCCGCACGGCACATCGATGAGGCCCGGCGACGCGGCCTCGACGTACGGGTCCTGCGCGACGCGGCCCTGGGATTCGACGTCGACATCGAGGACGACCTGCACGTGCTCGAGGCGCTGCGCGACCAGAGTCACTCGCGATGAACGTCACCGTCGACGTGCCCGTGCCACGCCGCGCCCTTGCCGTCGGCGCCCATCCCGACGACATCGAGTTCGGGTGTGGCGCCACACTCGCCAAGTGGGCCGACGCAGGCGCCCATATCACGATGTGCGTCTGCACGGACGGGGCCAAGGGCACGTGGGAACGCGACGCCGACCTCGCGGCACTCGTCGCGAGGCGTGAGGTCGAGCAACGAGACGCGGGCGTGGTACTGGGCGCGGACGACGTCGAGCTGCTGCGGTTCGTCGACGGCGAGCTGGTCGACAACATGAGCGCTCGCGCGGCGGTATGCCGCGTGATCAGGCGCACGCGTCCGGACGTCGTGCTGGGTCACGACCCGTGGCGCCCCTACCGGCTCCACCCCGACCATCGCGAGGCCGGCTTCCTGACGATCGCCGCGATCGTGGCCGCGCGTGACCCTCACTTCTTTCCCGAGCAGGGACTCCCGCCCCACCGGCCGGCGACGCTGCTGTGCTTCGAGCCGGCGCGCGTCACGCACGTCGAGAACGTGGACACGTACGTCGGAAGGAAGGTGGAAGCCCTGCTCGCACACCGCAGCCAGTGGCGCTCGACAATGGGTATCGACGACCGGCCGGACGAGCAGCGGGCCGTGTTCGCCGCGCGGCTCCACAGCGAAGCACGCGTGCACGGGCTGCGCGCCGGCTGCCGGGGCGCAGAGGTGTTCGCCCGTATCGACGATCTCTGAGGCCTCGGACTTCGGGAAAGGGGCCCCGAATTCGAGAAGGGCCCGGAGGGCGAACCCCGGGCCCTTCTTCAGGTTGTCGCCGTGGAGACCGGCTACTTCCTTTTCGTCGTGCGCTTCCGCACGGTACGCCGGGTCCGCCTGGCAGCCGGCGCAGCCTTCTTCGTCGCCTTGCGACGACGACGCTTCTTGGCCGGCGCCTTTGTGGCGCTCGCCTTCTTCGTGGCCTTACGGCGCTTCTTCGCCGGGGCACGCTTCTTCGCGGCCTTGCGCTTCTTGGCCGGAGCCTTCTTCGCAGCCCGCTTCTTCGTTGCCCGCTTCTTGGTCGCCTTCTTGGCAGTCGTCTTCCGCTTCGCGGTCGACTTCCGCTTCGCCGGCGCCTTCCGCTTCGTGGCCTTACGCTTGGCGGGAGCCTTCTTGGCTGCCCGTCTCTTCGTAGCCTTCTTCGCCGGAGGCACGGTCACCACCTTTCTCGGAGAGCTCTCACTCGGGGAAGTTCGAACTTCGGGTCACTCGGTGCGTGGGGGAGCAACCCACGCCCTACGCCATCAGGAATTGTTCACGAGCTTCTTCAGCTCGGACCCCACGGTGAACTTCACGCTCTTTGACGCCGCGATCTGAATCGGCTCACGCGTCTGCGGGTTCATGCCCGTACGCGCGCTCCGTTGTGAGATGGCGAACGTCCCGAAGCGCGGGAGCGTCACCTTGTCGCCGCTCGCAACGGCTTGGCTGACGGCGTTGATGAACGCGTTCAATGCGTTCTCCGCATCGGTCTTGCTCAAGTTCGCTTCGCTCGCGATCGCATCGACGAGCTCGCCCTTGTTCACGGCAATAACCTCCACGCGCTGTGTGCGTTCGTGTCATGAGAACGTATTCACGCTCGAACGTCAAGCATTTCTCACGCAATGCGCGTGAGAACGGCCACGTGCAGCGCGAGTCATGCGATGATCATCGGCACGCGCGTTCAACGACATGAGCACGACGCGACGATGCATGGAGCACGCGCATGACACCACTCGACGACGGGTCGTACGACGCGTTCATCGTGTGGGCCGAACCGCGTGACAACGGCGTTGCACTCGAGTTGACGATCACAACGGGCGCGCACCGGGGAGAGGTCGTCAACATCGTGACCAGCACATTTGCAGCGCGCGACACGTTCGATTGCATCGGTTTGCCGTGCACGCTCGTCGTACGCGGTGAATCGATACGCGTCACGGAATGATGCGCGTCGTTGCTGCTGCGCACGCCGGCGCAGCGGCTACGAGCGTGCACGTCCTTCGATTCGGCTTCTTTCGCATGGTCAGACGCCTGCCGCCGCAGGCTTTCGCTTTCGCGCACAGCGTGACGAACGGGGGAAAACGAAAAAGACGCGAAAAGCGGCTCGCCAACGGTGCTCGAGCGGCGTGTGTGGCACCCCGTACGGGATTTGAACCCGTGTTACCAGGATGAGAACCTGGCGTCCTAGGCCGCTAGACGAACGGGGCTTGGCTCGGGGGGGAGGACTCGAACCCCCAATAACAGGGCCAGAACCTGTCGTGTTGCCGATTACACCACCCCCGAATGGATGGTCCCACCTCGGCGGCGCGCCCGCAGCGGCGGAGCGCACAGTGTAGCGAGGCCCGGCACGAGCTTCTCCACACCGCGATGCCGGTCGAGCCGGCCGTATCCGAACACGCGTCCGGCCGCGACGCGGATCGTCTCGGTGAAGATCCGGCGCCACACACCGACGCCTTTGATCGGGCTCGTGCGCGTCGGCGACGTCACCGCGCGCAGGCCCACCTCGTGGGCGATGTCTTCGATTCGTGCGGCGTGATAGGGGTCGGACACGAGCACGACGGCGGTGAGGTTCCGCTCCTTGAGGATGCGCGCGGCCGATGCGAGCGACTGCCACGAGCTGCGCCCGGTTGTCTCTCGCAGGATGGCGCGGTCGGGAACCGCGTGGTCGTGAAGGTACGACGCGCTCGCACCCGCCTCGGTGAAACGATCGCCGAGCTGCTTCCCACCGGTGACGACGACGACCGGCGCGATGTCACGACGGAACAGGTCGATCGCGTGATCGAGCCGCGCGGCGAGAATCTTCGACGGGCGACCGTCGAACTGCGCGGCCCCGAGCACGACGATCGCGTCCGAACGACGTGCGTCGTCGCGTCGCGATGCCAACCAGACCTGTACGAACACGACCGCCAGGTACACGAACAATGCCGCGAAGAGCGCGAGTGCGACACGAAGCGCGGTCTTGAGGACGCGTCTCACAGCTTGGCGCGAGCGGCGCGCAACCGGCGCAACGCCGACTCGCGGCCGAGCAGGAAGATCGAGTCGTACACCGGCAGGCCGGCAGCCCTGCCCTCGATCGCCGTATAGATGACGGGCATCGCCTTGCCGGCTTTCAGTCCGAGCGCCTCGATCGGCGCCTTGAGGTCGATCGCGTCGAGGTCCCAGGGGCACGTCTCCACGTATGCGATGACGGCGTCGAGGATGGCGGGGGCCTGTTCGATCCTCCGGATCTTCTCCCACGAGCCGGGCTCGATCTCGAGCTCGTCGTCGGAAACGAAGAGGAAGGCCATCTGGTCTGCGATCTGCACGAGCGTCGTCGCTCGCTCCTGCGCCAGCACGACCGCCTTCTCGAAACGGGGAATGTCGAGCCGGCCGCCGTAGCGGGCGCGGGCGAACGGCAGCACGGCCGCCTCGAGCTCGGTGTGCGTGAGCCGCCGGATGTGCTCGGCGTTCATCCACTCGAGCTTCTTGGGGTCGAACGTCGCCGCGGACGGAATCACACGCGCGAGGTCGAACTCCGCGATCAGCTCGTCGACGGAGAGCACCTCACGCCCGTCCTCCGGACCCCACCCGAGCAGTGCCAGATAGTTGAGCAGCGCGCCCGGCAGGTAGCCGGCGTCGCGGTACTCCTCCACCGAGATGGCGCCGTGACGCTTCGACAGCTTGCCGCCGCCCTGACCCAGGATCAGCGGCAGGTGCGCGTAGACCGGCTGGTCGTCGTGGCCCAACGCCCGCCGCAACGCGAGCACCCGGTGGGTCGAGTCGAGCAGGTCTTCGCCCCGCAGCACGTGGGTGATGCCCATGTCGACGTCGTCGACCGCGTTGGCCAGGAAGAAGACGGGCGTGCCGTTCGACCGCACGATCACGAAGTCGGGGATGGTCGACCAGTCGACCGCGACCTCGCCGCGGATCACATCGTCGAAGGTGCTGCGGCCCTCGTCCGGCGTGCGGAAGCGAATCGAGCGAACCCGGCCCTCGGCGACGAACGCCGCTCGCTCCGCCGCGCTCAGATTCCTGCAGCGGCCGTCGTACCCGGGCGTGCGGCCTTCCCGCATCGCCTCGTCGTTGCGCGCCCGCACCTCCGCCTCGGTGCAGAAGCACTCGTACGCCTTGCCCTCCGAGAGCAGCCTCTCCGCGGCCTCGAGATAGACGTCGAACCGGCCGCTCTGCAGCAGCGGCCCCTCGTCCCAATCGAGACCGAGCCACCGCAGCACCTGCTGGATCTCGTCGATCGACTCCTGCGTCGAGCGGACCACGTCGGTGTCTTCGATACGAAGGATGAACGTGCCGCCCGTGTGCCGTGCGTACAGCCAGTTGTAGAGCGCGGTGCGCACGCTGCCGATGTGCAGGAATCCCGTGGGCGCGGGCGAGAAGCGGAGGCGGGCATCGGACGGCGCCATACGGAGATCAGTCTGCCAGCAGGCGCTTTGCGATCACGATGCGCTGGATCTGGTTCGTTCCCTCGTAGATCTGCGTGATCTTTGCATCTCGCATGAACCGCTCCGCGGGCGTCTCCCGGGTGTACCCGATCCCGCCGAGGAGCTGCACGCAGTCTGTGGTCACGCGCATCGCGGTATCGGACGCGTACAGCTTGGCCATCGAAGATGCTCCCGCGGTGGCTTCGACACCGGCATCGAGGCGCGCACATGCGCGGTACACGAGAAGCCGTGCCGCGTCGACCGCCGTGGCCATGTCGGCGAGCATGAACCGCACACCCTGGAAATCGGCGATGCGCTTGCCGAACTGGCGTCGTTCGCGGACGTAGCCGGTCGCGAGCTCCAGCGCGCCCTGTGCGATCCCGAGCGCCTGCGCGCCGACCAGCGGGCGCGACCGGTCCAGGGCGCCCATCGCGTAGTGGAACCCGCGTCCCTCTTCACCGATGCGGTTGGCTGCGGGGACCCGGCAACCGTCGAGCAGCACCTCACCCGTCGGCGAGCCGCGGACTCCCATCTTGTGCTCGAGCTTGCCGATCGCAAAGCCGGGAAACGACTTCTCCACGACGAAACAGCTGACACCCCGATGGCCGGCGTCGGGATCGGTCTTCGCGAACACGGTGTAGATGTCGCTGACGCCTGCGTTCGTGACCCACATCTTGCGGCCGGTCAGCACATAGTCGTCGCCGTCGCGCACCGCTCGCGTGCGCATCCCTGCGACGTCGCTGCCGGCGTCGGCCTCCGAGAGGCAGTACGACGCCTGCCACTCCCCCGACGCGACCCGGGGCACGTACGCGCGCTTCAGCTCCTCGCTGCCATGGTCGAGCAGTGCGGTGACACCGAGCTTCGAGATAAACGTGAACAGCGACGACGACGCACAGACGCGCGCCACCTCTTCAACCGCGAGGGCGTGCGCGAGGATCCCGGCGCCCTGGCCGCCGTACTCCTCGGGGAACGGCAGGCCGGCGAACCCCGCGGCGCGCCACGCTTCCCAGCTCTTCCACGGATACTCCTCGCGCTCGTCGGCCGCCGCCGCGTTCGGCGCGATGCGGTCCTCCGCCAGCCGCCGCACGGAGGCACGGAGTTCCTCGAGCTCGGGCGGAAGATCGAACGCGCTCGCCGTGCTCACATCGTCGGGAGCGGTCGGAAGTCGGGAAGCATCCTCGACATGACGGCGGAGCGCCATGCCTCGATGCGATCCTTCAACTCGACACCGGCACTGCGCAGCAGCTCGTCGGGGACGCTGTCGACCACCGCGCGGCGCTTGCCGTACTCGTGGGCGGCACCGAGGACCAACAGCGTGCGCGCCTCGACGAAGGAGGCGCTGTCGTAGCGGTCGTAGCCGAGCACGCTCATCGCGTGCTCGATGTCCTGCATCACCGGTGCGCGGCCGAAGAGTGCGGCGCGCTTGCCCGCGATCTCGGCGACGACGGCAGCGACGTCGTCGACGTGCTCGTTGGGGCCCAGCCGCATGCGGTCCTTCGCGCGCTCGGCGAGCGTGTACGCGAAGCCGACGTTGGGGCCCGGCCGGCCGGTCAGCTCGCCGTGCCCGACCACCGGCCCGCTGAGGTCGCCGGGCCGATCGGGGTGCCAGTGGCTCGCCGGCGGCAGCGCCACACCGGGCGGGAGGTTCTGCTGCTGGCGCGGCCGGGCGTCGGGATCAGGCGGCACAAAGGGATCCGTGGGCACGGTCCGAGACTAGGTGCTCGCCGGCTCCCGCTCAGCAACTGCGAAGCAGGCCGAAGTGGATGGAGTCGAGGAGGGCCTGCCACGAGGCCTCGATGATGTTCTCGTTGACGCCGATGGTCGTCCAGGTGGCGTCGCCGTCGGTGGAGTCGATCAACACGGGCGTCACCGCACCGGTGCCCTTGTTCGTGTCGAGCACGCGCACCTTGTAGTCGGTGAGGTGCACCCGCTCGAGGGCCGGGAACGCCCCGTCGAGCGCGGCACGGAGCGCCCGGTCCAGCGCGTTCACCGGCCCGTTGCCCTCTTCGGTCGCGATCTTGCGCGTGCCGCCGACGTGCACCTTGACGGTTGCGTCGGTCGTGACGGTCGCGCCGGTCTTGTCGGTGAGTGTGTCGACACCCGTGTTGTCGTCGGTGATGACCCTGAACGACTCCACCGAGAACCAGTCCGGCTCCCATCCGGTCGCACGCCGCATCAGCAGCTCGAGTGAGCCGTCGGCGACCTCGAAGTGATAGCCCTCGTGCTCCAGCCGCTTCAGCGTCTCGACGACGTCGGCGAGCTGCGGGCCGTCGAGGTCGAGACCGAGCTCCTTCGCCTTGAGTCCCAGCGTCGACTTGCCCGCGAGCTCCGACACCACGAACCGCGTGCCGTTCCCGACGATCTCCGGATCGACGTGCTCGTATGCATCGGGACGTTTGGCGATCGCGCTGGTGTGAAGCCCCGCCTTGTGCGCGAACGCCGAGTGTCCGACGTACGCGGCTTGTGGGTTGAGCGGCATGTTCACCAGCTCGGCGATGTGGTGCGCGACGGGTGTGAGCCGCTCGAGGCGGTCGGCCGGGATCGTCTCGAACCCCATCTTCAGTGTCAGGTTCGGGATGATCGTCGTGAGGTTGCAGTTCCCGGTGCGCTCGCCGTAGCCGTTGATCGTGCCCTGCACCTGCGTGGCTCCACCGCGCACACCGGCGAGCGCATTCGCGACACCCGTGCCCGCGTCGTCGTGCAGGTGGACCGCCACCGTCACGTCGCCCCGGAAGTACTCGACGACCTCGCGCACGATCTGCTCGACCTCGTGCGGCAGTGTGCCGCCATTCGTGTCGCACAGCACCAGGTGGGACGCACCGTTGGTGGCAGCGGCCTCGAGCACGCGCAGCGAGAACTCCGGGTTGCGGCGGTAGCCGTCGAAGAAGTGCTCGGCGTCGAACAGCACCTGCATGCCGGCGTGCCGCAGGAACTCGACCGAGTCGCCGACCATCGCAACGCCCTCGTCGAGCGTCGTGCCGAGCGCCTCGGTGACGTGGTAGTCCCAGCACTTCCCGACGATGCACACACAACCGACATTCGCGTCGACGAGGTGGCGCAGGGTGTCGTCGCTGTCGACCTTGCCCTTGACCCGACGCGTCGAACCGAACGCGACCAACGTGCTGGTGCGCAGCTCGAGCTCCGACGGCGCGCGTCGGAAGAGCTCGTCGTCCTTGGGATTCGCGCCCGGCCACCCCGCCTCGATGTAGTGCACGCCCAGCCAGTCGAGCTGCTCGGCGATCCGGAGCTTGTCCTCGACGGTGAGCGAGATGCCCTCGAGCTGCGAGCCGTCCCGCAACGTCGTGTCGTAGATCTCGACCGAGCGCGTGATTGCGTCAGACATGCTCACACCACTCTTTGTATTTGTCGACCTGTCCGCGCACTGCCTTTGCGTACTCCGACGCGAGCACCTGCGTCATCGGGCCGGGGCACGGAATGGAACGGTCGTCGACCGAGTTGACCGCGCTCACCTCCGCCGCGGTGCCGCACACGAGCATCTCCTCGCACACGTAGAGATCACTGCGCGACAAATTGTCGACGCGCACCTCGAAGCCGTGGTCGCGCGCGATCGTCATCACCGAGTCCTGTGTGATCCCGGGGAGGGCGCCCGCCGCGAGCGGCGGCGTGACGAGCACACCATGGCGCGCCGCGAAGATGTTCTCGCCGGTGCACTCGGACACGAGGCCCTCGGGATTCAGCATGATCGCTTCGTCGTAGCCTGCCTTCAGCGCCTCGACCTTCGCGAGCGACGAGTTGACGTAGTTGCCGGTCGTCTTCGAGAGCGGCGGCATCGTGTTGTGGTCGTGCCGGGTCCACGACGAGATCTTCATGCGCACGCCCTTCGTGAGCGCGTCGTCACCGAGGTACGCGCCCCACGGCCAGCACGCGATCGCGACGTCGACGCTGCACGGGAGCGTGTTGAGCCCCATCTCGCCGTAGCCGTAGTACGCGATCGGGCGGATGTAGCACCCCGGTAGCCCCGTTGCACGCACCGTGTCCTTGGTCGCCTGCACGATCTCGTCGACGGTGTACGGGATCTCCATCATCATGATCTTGGCGGAGTCGAACAGGCGCTCGATGTGCTCGGTCAGACGGAACACGGCGGGGCCGCGCTCGGTCTCGTAGGCGCGCACGCCCTCGAACACGCCCGTGCCGTAGTGCAGCGAGTGCGTCAGGACGTGGATCTTGGCGTCGGCCCACGGGATGAGTTCGCCGTTGAACCAGATCTTCTCGGTCGGGGTAATGGGCATCGGAGCTCCTTACAGCGCCCCGCAGATCGCAGCACCGATCTGCGTCGTCGTGCCTTCTTTATCGTCGGTTTGCTCCACGGCTTTGCGGATTCGGCCCGCGGCATCCTCCTCGCCGAGGAAATCGCACATCATCGCGGCAGAGATCACGGCGGCCCGAGGATCGGCCCTGCCCGTCCCCGCGATGTCGGGTGCCGAGCCGTGCACCGGTTCGAACAGCGACGGGCCGGTCCGCGCCGGATTGAGATTCGCGGATGCGGCTCGCCCTATCCCGCCGGAGATCGCCCCCGCGAGGTCGGTGAGAATGTCGCCGAACAGGTTGTCGGTCACGATCACTTCGTAACGCCCCGGGTCCTGCACGAGGTAGATGCACGCCGCGTCGACGTGGTTGTACGCGGTCTGCACGCGTGCGTGCTCGGCGGCAACCTCGTCGAACGTCCGCTGCCAGAGGTCACCGGCGAACGTGAGCACGTTCGTCTTGTGCACCAGCGTGCACTGCTTGCGCGCCCGGGCAGTGGCGAGATCGAACGCGAAGCGGATGCACCGCTCGACACCCATACGCGTGTTGACCGAGCCCTGCGTCGCGATCTCCTGCGGCGTTCCGCGGCGCAGGAACCCCCCCTCGCCGGCGTATGCGCCTTCCGTGTTCTCGCGCACCACGAGGAAGTCGACGCCGTCGTTGTAGCGGCTCGGCCCGGCCTTGAACGGTCGGAGGTTGACGTAGAGGTCGAGCGCGAAGCGCATCTTCAACAGCAACCCGCGTTCGAGGACCCCCGGCGGCACCTCGGGCGTCCCGACCGCGCCGAGCAGGATCGCGTCGTGTGCTCGCAGCTCGTCGAGGACGGTATCGGGGAGCACTTCACCGGTCGCGAGATAGCGGCGGCCGCCGAGGTCGTACGCAGTGGTGTCGAGCGCGACGCCCGCTGCGCTCACGACGTCCAGCGCGACCGCCGTCACCTCGGGACCGATCCCGTCCCCGCCGATGATCCCGACCCGATGGGCCACAAGATGTCCCTTCACGAAAAAACCGCCCACACAGGCGTGGACGGTGAAGCGAACGCCGGAGGGGCGCCCGCTTACGGAATGACGATTACCGAGAAGTGCATTGACATGAGGCCATCAGGCTATACGCAATGCGACCTGCGGCAAAACCCGATCCGAGAGACACCGGTCCGGAGCGAGCCGGACACAGGCGATTCCGACAGCGGTTGTCCGGGGTACCCTGCCGCGTCATGACGGAATCTCACCTCTCGCCGCAGGCATATGAACGGCTGCAGCAGGAGCTCGACGAACGCAGCAACGCGCGCCGCCGGGAGATCTCGCTGTGGATCGAGCGTGCACGCGAACACGGCGATATCAGCGAGAACGCGGACTACGACGCCGCGAAGAACGAGCAGGGTCACAACGAAGCGCGCATCCGGCAGCTCGAGGCGATGTTGAAGAGTGCGGTCGTTCTCGACGCGGGCCCGTCGGGTGAGGTCGTCGAACCTGGTTGTCTGGTGGACCTTCGCTACGACGGCGACGACGACGTTACGACGTATCTCGTCGGCTCGATCGAGGAACGCCACGCGACCTACGACGTGCTCTCGACGAACTCGCCGCTCGGTCAGGCGATCCTCGGGAAGTCGGCGGGAGACGCGGTGACCTACAAGGGCCCGAAGCGCGAGCTCTCGGTCACGGTCGTCGCGTTGCGTCCCCTGGGCTGAGCGCGCTCCAACCACCGCCACCCGGTGTGCGGACGCGCAACACGTCGCCGGCGCGCAGGCGCAGTGTCACCTTGTCTGCGAGTCGGATGGCGCGCGCATCGTCTCCGCCCGGCAGCAGCCAATTCTCGCCGGGCGCACCCGGCGAGCCGCCCCCCATCCCCCACGGCGAAGTGACGCGACGCTCGGTGACGAGCGAGACCGTGACGTCCTCGAGCACTTCGATCTCACGTTCGATCCCGTCGCCGCCCGGCGCGTCACCCGCGCCGCCGCTCCCGACGCGCAAGCCGTAACGGCGCACCCGCATCGGGTAGGCGCGCTCCAACGCCTCGACCGGCGTGTCGCGCGTGTTGGTCATCGCCGTGTGCACGCCGTTCATCCCGGGGCGCGGACCGGGACGGCCACCCTGTCCGCCGCCGATCGTCTCGTAGTACACCCAGCCCTCGCCACCGAGCAGCACGTTGTTCATCGTGCCCTGCGATGCGGCACCGACGCGGTCCGGCGCGGCTTGCGCGAGTGCGCCGAGGCAGACGTCCGCGACGCGCTGGCTCACCTCCACATTGCCGGCACCCACGGCGACGGGTGGGCGCGCCGCGACGATCGAACCG
>DASQHW010000393.1:0-8939 GCA_035631895.1 Acidimicrobiia bacterium
CGCTCGTCGAAGAAGAACCGTGCGTGGAACGGTCCCCGCCGGGCGACCTTGAGGTAGCTGAAGGAATCGGGATACGTCGGCGGAAAATGCGGCCAGGGGCCGCCGAGCAGCCGCACGAGGAAGAACGCGACCACGACGGCCGCGAACATGGTTCCGAGCCGGCTTGCCGCACGGGTGTGTGCGCTCCATGCCTCCCCGCGCGGCCCTGGGCCCATTGGAACGTCCCGCGTCGTCATCGAGGTGCGGTCGAGTCTACGACCGGGCCGTTCCGGCCGGGTACGACCGGGGTCGCCGCCGAGCAGGTCGAGTTGCTAACATCATCGGGCTTCTCAGGCTGCACTACGCGGCCTGCCGCGCCGCCGCCCCCGGCCTCGGGCACCGGCGCGACATCAACCGAGGCCCGCGTAGGCCCTCTCCGGGGGAACCGCGCGGCACAACCGAGATCGACGCTCCGCCGGGTTCGCTCCGAGCGGAGCGTTCGCGTGACACGGCAACCTCAGCTGTCGGGATATCGAGCAGGACATCGACATGGCGAACAAAGGGATCCTGGGCCGAAAGCTCGGCATGACCCAGGTCTTCGATGATGCGAATCGGGTCGTTCCCGTCACGGTCATCGAGGCGGGGCCGTGTCGCGTCGTCCAGCTGAAGACGCCCGAACGCGACGGGTACGCCGCGGTGCAGCTCGCCTTCGGTGCGACCAAGGCCGCACGGCTGTCGAAGCCGGAGCTCGGACACCTGAAGGCGGCGAGCGCCGACGCCACCAAGTATCTCGCCGAGCTCCGTGTCGACGACCTGTCGGGCTTCGAGATCGGTCAAGTGCTCAAGGCGGACGTGTTCGCGGCCGGCGAACGTGTGGACGTGACGGGCATCAGCAAGGGCCACGGCTTCTCCGGCGTCATGAAGCGCCACAACTTCTCCGGCCAGGGTGCGAGCCACGGGAACCACAAGAAGCACCGGGCGCCGGGCGCGATCGGCGCGTGCGCCACGCCCGCGCGGGTCTTCAAGGGTGTCCGCATGGCCGGCCAGTACGGCAACTCCCGCATCACCACGCTGAACCTCGAGGTGGTCGAAGGCGACGCCGAGCGCAACCTGCTGCTCGTGAGGGGCGCCGTGCCCGGACCATCGGGCGGCCTGGTGTTCGTGCGCAACGCGGTCAAGACGGCGGTGGCGTCGTGAGCACGTTGACGATGAAGAAGGCCGACGGCGCCGACGGCCGGAGCATCGAGCTCCCCGACGACGTGTTCGGGATCGAGCCCAACACCGCGGTCATGCACCAGGTGGTGACCGCGCAGCTCGCCGCCAAGCGTGCCGGCACCCACTCGACCAAGACGCGGGCGGAGGTTCGTGGCGGCGGCGCCAAGCCGTGGCGCCAGAAGGGCACGGGCCGCGCCCGCCAGGGCTCGATCCGCTCGCCGCACTGGCGAGGTGGCGGCGTGGCGCACGGTCCGAAGCCGCGTGACTATTCGCAGCGCACCCCCAAGAAGATGGTGAGGCTGGCGCTGCGATCAGCGCTCTCCGATCGTGCGTCGGACGGCAAGCTGATGGTGATCGACGAGTGGGGCATCGACGCACCCCGCACCAAGGACGGCGTGAAGCTCCTCGAGACCCTCGGGTTCCGAACCAAGGGAGCGCGTGCTCCTCGCGTGCTGCTCGTGCTCTTCCGCACCGAAGAGGCCGTGTGGAAGTCCTTCCGCAATCTCGGGGACCGCGTGCAGATCGTGCTGCCCGAGGAGCTCAACACCTACGACGTCCTCGTCAACGACTGGTTGGTGTTCTCGAAGGGTTCGCTCGACACCGTCGTCGCCCGCCTCACAGACGATGCCGAAGGTGAGTGAAGCCGCATGAGTAAGGACCCGCGCGACATCATCATCAAACCCGTCGTCTCGGAGAAGAGCTACGCGGGCTACGACAACAACGTCTACACGTTCGTCGTCGCGCCCCACGCCAACAAGATCGAGATCCGCCACGCGATCGAGCAGCTGTTCGGGAAGCGCGTGGAGAAGGTCCACACGATCAACCGCAAGGGCAAGCGCACCCGCAACCGCCAGACCGGGGCGTACAACGCACCCGCGCGCCAGAAGCGCGCGATCGTCACCCTCGCCGCCGGCGAGGACCGTATCGACATCTTCGGGAGCTGACGGCATGCCCATTCGCAAGCGCAAGCCGACAAGTCCGGGACGCCGGTTCCAGACGTCGTCGGACTTCTCGGAGATCACCAAGGACACGCCCGAGAAGCGTCTGACGAAGCCGAAGCCGAAAACCGGTGGACGCAACGGGTACGGGCGGATGACGTCGCGCCACCGGGGCGGGGGCCACAAGCAGCGGTACCGCGTGATCGACTTCCGCCGCAACAAGGACGGAGTCCCGGCCAAGGTGGCGGGCATCGAGTACGACCCGAATCGCAACGCGCGGATCGCGCTCTTGCACTACCTCGACGGCGAGAAGCGGTACATCATCGCACCCGAGGGCCTTGCCGTCGGCGAGATGGTGCAGAGCGGCCAGGGCGCCGAGATCCGTGTCGGCAACGCGCTGCCGCTGCGCTACATCCCCGTCGGTACGACGGTGCACAACGTCGAGTTGAAGCCCGGTGCGGGCGCCAAGCTGGCGCGCGGCGCAGGCGCGTCCATCCAGCTGATCGCGAAGGAGGGGGTCTTCGCGACGCTCCGTCTTCCCTCCACCGAGATGCGACGCGTGCCGATCGACTGCCGGGCGACGGTCGGCTCGGTGGGCAACAGCGAAGCGGGCCTCGTGTCGATCGGCAAGGCCGGTCGCTCGCGCTGGCAGGGCAAGCGTCCTCACACGCGCGGCGTGGCGATGAACCCGGTCGACCACCCGCTGGGAGGCGGCGAGGGCAAGAGCTCCGGTGGGCGCCACCCGGTGTCGCCGTGGGGCAAGCCCGAGGGCCGGACGCGCAAGAAGGGCAAGGCGAGCGACAAGCTCATCATCCGCCGCCGGCGTACCCGCGGCGCACGGAGGTAATCAGATGCCGCGCAGTCTCAAGAAGGGCCCGTTCGTCGACGACCACCTCCGCGACAAGATCGACGCGATGAACGCGGCGGGCGACCGGAAGGTCATCAAGACGTGGTCGCGTCGCAGCACGGTGACGCCGGACATGGTCGGTCACACGCTCGCGGTGCACGACGGTCGCAAGCACGTGCCGGTGTACGTCACCGAAGCAATGGTGGGGCACAAGCTCGGTGAGTTCGCGCCGACACGCACGTTCCGGTATCACGCCGGCCAGGAACGCGGAAGCAGGCGCTGATGGCAACGACCGAGAACGCGACAGCAGCCCGCGCGACCGTCCGCTACCTGCACACCTCGCCGTACAAGATTCGTCAGGTCCTCTCGCTCGTGCGGGGCCTACCGGTCGAGGACGCCGAACGCGTCCTGCTGCTGTGCCAGAAGGACGCCGCCGACGACGTGTTGAAGCTGCTGGGCTCCGCCGTGTCGAACGCGGAGCACAACCTGAGTCTCGAGGCGGAGGAGCTGTTCGTCGCGCGTGCGTGGGCGGACGAAGGGCCGACACGCAAGTGGGGCCAACCACGCGCCCGGGGCCGCTACTTCCGTATCCGCAAGCGCACGTCACACGTCACGATCATCCTGGAGCGCTTCGCGGTCGACGAGCTCGAGGAGCGCCGGCGCCGGGACGAGGTGACGGGTCGCGGCGCGGCGGTCGCCCAACGGCGGCGCGCCGAACGCGTGCGCCGCTCGCGTCAGGTGCAACAGGCCGAGCCCGAGGCCGAAGAGGCAGAGCCGGTCGCCGAAGAAGCGTCGATCGCGCAAGAGGAGATCGCGGCGGCGAAGGGCGAGGCGCCGATCGACGAGCTCGAAGCACAAGAGGTCGAAAGCGAAGAGCCGGAAGTGCAGGAAGACGATCAGCCGGAAGGCAAGGACGAGTAATGGGGCAAAAAGTCAACCCGTACGGGTTCCGCCTCGGGATCACGACCGACTGGAAGTCGCGCTGGATCGCCGGCAAGAAGGAGTTCCGCGAGCAGCTCATCGAGGACTGGAAGATCCGTGACTACCTGCGTCGCCAGCTCGAGCGCGCCGCGGTGAGCCGGATCGAGATCGAACGCACGGGAGACCGGCTGCGCATCGACGTGTACACCGCGCGTCCCGGCATCGTGATCGGCCGGCGCGGCGCGGAGGCAGAGCGCCTGCGCGAAGGACTGCGCAAGATCAGCGGCAACCCGAAGATCCAGTTCAACATCCAGGAGATCAAACAGCCCGAGGTCGACGCGACGCTGCTCGCGCAGGGCGTCGCCGACCAGCTCGCCGGACGCGTGTCGTTCCGGCGCGCGATGAAGCGAGCCGTGCAGACCGCGATGAAGGCCGGAGCCCAGGGCGTGCGCGTGCAGTGCAGCGGGCGCCTCGGGGGTGCGGAGATGAGCCGCAAGGAGTGGTACCGCGAAGGTCGCGTCCCGCTCCACACACTGCGCGCCGACGTCGACTACGGCCTCGCCGAAGCGCGCACGACGTTCGGCCGCATCGGCGTGAAGGTCTGGATCTACAAGGGCGAGATCCTGCCGTACAAGAGCGCTGTCGAGGACAAGATCGCGCGCGAGGCGGCGATGGCGGTCGGCGAGACCGCGGGCCAGACCACCGGCCGCCGCGTCGTCAGCGCCGGCGGAGGGCGGCGGCGCAAGCCCGAGGAAGGCACCCCGGGCGAGGCGCCGGCAGCTGCCGAGTCGGCCGAGGGCTCCGACGAGGAGACGCCGGCCAGGCCGCTCCTCGGCGAGGCCGACCCCGAGCTCGAGCGCCTCCTGCAGGAGGAAGAGGACATCAACCGGCGTATCCGCCAGCAGCACGAGACCCCGCACTTCCGCGGCGACGACGAGTAGGGGACGCGAGCATGTTGATGCCCCGGAAAGTTCGTCATCGCAAACAGCAACGAGGCCGGCTCACCGGCTTGGCCAAGGGTGGCACGCGGCTCGCGTTCGGCGACTACGGCATCCAGGCGCTCGAGCCGGGCTGGCTGACGAACCGCCAGATCGAGGCCGCCCGAATCGCGATGACCCGTCACATCAAGCGCGGTGGCAAGGTGTGGATCAACGTCTTCCCCGACAAGCCGGTCACGCAGAAGCCGGCGGAGACGCGCATGGGCTCCGGGAAGGGCAACCCCGAGAAGTGGGTGGCCGTCGTCAAGCCCGGACGTGTGCTGTTCGAGCTCTCCGGTGTGCCCGAGCCGGTCGCCCGCGAGGCGATGCGCCTTGCGATCCACAAGCTGCCGATCAAGGCGCGCTTCGTGATGCGTGAGGAGGAAGCGTGACCAAGGCGAGGGAACTTCGCGACCTCACCGACGAGTCGCTCTCCGACCGTCTGTCGGAAGCGAAACAGGAGCTCTGGAAGCGGCGGCTCGACCTTGCGACCGGCCAGCTCGACGGCACGTCGGAGATCACGAACTACAAACGAGAGATCGCGCGCATCCACACCTTGATGCGTGAACGCGAGATCGCGGCGCACGAAGCGCAGTCGAGGGAGGCGTGATGGCCGAGGGCGAGATGGCGGACGAAGCTGCCGAGAAGCGGGTGAACCCGCGCAAGGTCCGCGAGGGCATCGCAGTGTCGACGAAGATGGACAAGACGGTCGTGGTCGCGGTGATCGACCGCGTCCGTCACCGGCGGTACCAGAAGACGCTGCAGCGCACGACGCGCCTGTACGCCCACGACGAGGCCAACGACGTCCGGGAGGGTGACCGCGTGCGCATCGCCGAGACGCGCCCGCTGTCGAAGCAGAAACGCTGGCGCGTCGTCGAAGTTCTTGAGAGGGCGCGGTGATACAGCAGGAGTCACGGCTCAGGGTCGCTGACAATTCCGGGGCGCGCGAGGTGCTGTGCATCAAGGTGCTCGGCGGCACGCGGCGCCGCTACGCCAGCATCGGTGACATCTTCGTCGCCACGGTGAAGGACGCGGTTCCCGGGGCGTCGGTGAAGAAGGGCGACGTGGTGAAGTGCGTGGTCGTGCGTACGAAGAAGGAGAAGCGCCGCCAGGACGGGAGCTACATCCGCTTCGACGAGAACGCGGCCGTGCTGATCAACGACCAGATGCAGCCGAGAGGAACGCGCATCTTCGGTCCTGTAGGGCGCGAGCTGCGCGACCGCCGCTTCATGCGGATCGTGTCGCTGGCGCCGGAGGTTCTGTGATGGCACGAATGAAGCTGAAGAAGGGTGACGAGGTCGTGGTGCTCGCGGGCAAGGACCTCGGCCGGCGCGGCACGATCTCTCGCGTCCTCCCCAACTCGGACAAGGTGATCGTCGACGGCGTCAACATGGTCAAGCGCCACACGAAGCCACGTGGGCAGGTGATGCAGGGCGGCATCATCGACAAGGAGATGCCGATCCACGTGTCGAACGTCGCCATGTGGTGCAAGGACTGCGGCCGGACCCGCGTCGGTTACCACGTTGGCGACGACGGCTCCAAGCGCCGCATCTGCCGCAAGTGCGGGACCGACGTCTGATGGCGACGAGCACCGCAGAGCAGCCGCGCCTCAAGACGCGCTTCGAGACCGAGCTCAAGGATCAGCTCCAACGCGAGCTCGGGCTGGCGAACGTCATGGAAGTACCGAGACTCGTCAAGATCGTCGTCAACATGGGTGTCGGCCGCGCGACACAGCAGCGGTCGCTGCTCGACGGCGCGGTGACGGACCTCACGATCATCACTGGGCAGAAGCCGAGCGTGCGCAAGGCGAAGAAGTCGATCGCGACCTTCAAGCTCAGGGAAGGCAACGAGATCGGGGTCATGGCGACGATGCGCGGCGCCCGGATGTGGGAGTTCTACGACCGGCTCGTGAGCCTCGCGATCCCACGCATCCGTGACTTCCGCGGCATGTCACCGAACCAATTCGACGGTCACGGGAACTACACGTTCGGGCTCACCGAGCAGCTGGTGTTCCCGGAGATCGACTACGACAAGATCGACAGCGTTCGCGGCATGAACGTGACGATCGTGACGACGGCAAGGACAGACGATCAAGGACGCGCGCTGTTGCGCGCGTTGGGATTCCCGTTCCGACGTGACGGGCAGGGGTGATCAATGGCCAAGAAGGCTCTCGTTCTGAAAGCACAGCGCAAGCCGAAGTTCAAGGTTCGTGCGTACACGCGCTGCCGTCGCTGCGGTCGGGCGCGTTCGGTGTACCGCGACTTCGGCCTGTGTCGTATCTGCCTCCGGCAGATGTCGCACGCGGGCGAGATCCCCGGCATGACCAAGAGCTCATGGTGAGGGGAGGCGACGCGCTGTGACGATGACCGACCCGATCGCCGACATGCTCACGCGGATCCGCAATGCGAACACCGCCTTCCACGACGACGTGGCGATGCCTTCCTCGAAATTGAAGGAAGCGGTGGCGAAGATCCTCGAACGCGAGGGATACATCACCGGCTTCGATGTCGCCGAGGTCCCCGGACGTCCCGGCAAGCGCTTGATCATCCGCATGAAGTACTCGAACGATCGGCGCCGCACGATCTCGGGCTTGAAGCGGATCTCGCGGCCGGGCCTCCGTGTCTACAAGAAGGCCGATTCGGTACCGCGCGTGCTCGGCGGCATGGGCATCGCGATCCTGTCCACCAATCAGGGGCTCCTCACCGACCGTGAAGCGCGCGAGCGCAAGGTCGGTGGCGAGGTGCTCTGCCAGGTCTGGTAGGAGTCGAGGAGATGTCGAGAATCGGGAAGCAGCCCATCGCCGTTCCGAGCGGCGTCGAGGTGACGATCGACGGGGCGACCGTGCGCGTGAAGGGCCCGAAGGGCCAGCTCGAGCACGTGATCGTGGGCGATGTCGCGATCGCGCGCGACGGTGACACGTTGCAGGTCACGCGTGCCGACGACGGGCGCACGAACCGATCCCTCCACGGTCTGCAGCGAACGCTGATCGCCAACATGGTCACCGGTGTGTCCGAAGGATTCGCCAAGGAGCTCGAGATCGTCGGCGTCGGCTACCGGGCCGTTGCACAGGGCACGGACGGCATCGAGCTCGCGCTGGGTTTCTCGCACCCGGTTCGCGTGATGGCCCCCGCGGGCGTGACGTTCGAGGTGCCGCAGCCGACCCGCGTCGTCGTGCGCGGTTTCGACAAGCAGCTCGTGGGTCAGGTCGCGGCCGACATCCGCAAGATCCGCAAGCCGGAGCCCTACAAGGGGAAGGGCATCAGCTACGCCGGCGAGCGCGTGCAGCGCAAGGCCGGGAAGTCCGCGAAGTAGGGGAGACGACAGCGAAGCGACCGGAGGGGAGCGGAGCGTGGAGTCGACCCAGACAAAGGGAGACGACAGCGAAGCGACCGGAGGGGAGCGGAGCGTGGAGTCGACCCAGACAAGACGAAACAGGCAGGTCCAGTTGTGGCACTGACCAAATCGGAAGACCGCACCCGGCGCCACCGCCGCGTCCGCAAGAAGATCATGGGCTCGGCGGATCGTCCGCGCCTGGCAGTGTTCCGGTCGAACAAGCACATCTACGTGCAGGAGATCGACGACTTCGCAGGGCGCACCGTCGTGAGCGCGTCGACGACGGAGACGGAGCTGCGCACGGGCGCGACCGCCACCGTTGATGCGGCCAGGAACGTCGGCAAGCTCGTCGGCGACCGCGCGAAGGCAACCGGAATCACCACCGTGGTGTTCGACCGCGGCGGCTTCAGGTATCACGGCCGGGTTGCGGCAGTCGCCGACGGCGCACGCGAAGCAGGATTGGAACTGTGAGGCGCATCACGACAGCGCAGGTATCCTGCCCTGTTCGGCGTCCGAGCCACCCGACAGAGCGGAGATAACAGTGCCCGAAGGGCAGTACGACGAGCGGGTGATCGCCATCAACCGTGTCGCCAAAGTGGTGAAGGGCGGTCGGCGGTTCTCGTTCACCGCGCTCGTGGTGGTCGGCGACGCCGCAGGCAACGTCGGTCTGGGATACGGAAAGGCCAAGGAGGTGCCGGCCGCCATCCAGAAGGGGATGGAGGAGGCCAA
>DASQHW010000394.1:0-4086 GCA_035631895.1 Acidimicrobiia bacterium
AACACGCGGGCCGCGGAGATACTCGGCCCTCCACCTGCCGACGACGACGCGGGGACGTGGTTCGCCATGCGCGGGAGCGACACCGGCGCGGCGCACCCGGCGGCGACCGTCTTGGCGCGCGCGTTGCGCGGCGAGGAGCTCGACGGCGACGACGTGCTGGTCAGGCGGGACGACGGAACGACGTGCCGCATTCGTACGACTGCCGTTCCCATCCGCGACGCCGAGCAGCGGATCAAGAGCGCAGTCATCATCATCGAGGACGTCACCGAGCAGGCCCGGCGCGAGCGTGATGCACAGCTCCTGGCGCGCGTTGCGGACCTTCTCGGCTCCTCCGGGGAGGTCGGCGACCTCCTGGAGCGCGTCGTCGGGCTTGCGGTGCCCTCGTTCGCAGACCTGTGCGGCGTGTACGTCCTCGACAATGACGCCCTGCACCTCTTCGCGGTCGCCGACCGGATCGCCGATCGCGCCCTGCGCATGCGTGATGTGGTGACCCAACCCATCCCGTTGTGGAGCGACACTCCCGTCGCCGGTTCGGTGCGGCACGGCCGATCACTGATGATCACCGAGGTTCCAGAGGTCATTGAGACGTCCGCCCTGGACGACGACCAGCGCGACTGGGTGCAAGAGGTGGTGCGGCCCCGTTCGCTGCTGGTCATTCCGTTGCGAAGTGGTGATCGGGTGACGGGCGCGCTCACGTTCACACAGACCGCCGAGACCGGACGCCTGTTCACCGTCGACGACCTCGACGTCGCGATGGAGCTCGGCAGCCGTTGCGCGATGCTCCTCGAACAGGTGGTCGCTCACCGCCGGACCGCCGACGCACGAGACCGCGCCGACGGCTTGCAGCGATTCGCCGCCGCGATGGCTCGCGCGGCGAGCGTGGACGCGGTCGTGCAGGCGATCGCAGCCGACGGCGTCGACGCGGTCGGTGCCTCGATGGTCAATGTCGCGGTGCGGTCAGATGCCGACACGAGTCTGGAGGTGCTCCAGACGTGGCTGCGCCGTCGGTCCCGCGTCGTGTCGTGGGAAGCGATGAAGCCCGGGAGCGACAGCGCCACACTCGATGCGTTGCGGACGGGCCGGTCGAGCTATTACGCGGACCGGAGCGCGTATGGCAAGCGCTTCGGCGACGCCGAGCCGGCGCCCATCGCGCGAGACATCGAAGCCGTGGCCGCGATCCCGCTGCGTGGCTCCGGACGGCAGGTGTTCGGATCGATCGGCTTCGGGTTCTCCGCCGCCCAACCGCTCGACCAGGAGCAGGTCGGCTTCCTGGAGACTGTCGCCGACATCGCGGGTCAGTCGCTCGACCGTGCCCGCATGTACGAGCGCGAACGCGATGTGGCTCACGCGTTGCAACTCGCGCTTCTTCCCGCCGCGTTGCCGGAGCTCGACCACGTCAGTACCGAAGCGCGCTATCTGGCCGGCGGAGCAGGCGTGTCGGTCGGCGGCGACTGGTACGACGTGCTCCGCTTCACCGACGGCCGGGTGGGCTTGCTCATCGGTGACGCCGCCGGTCGCGGCGTCGAGGCCGCGACGCTGATGGGCAAGGCGCGTCACGTCGCTGCCGCGCTCGCGATGGAACGCGCGTCGCCCGGGGTGGTCCTCTCCCGCGTGAACGAGTACCTGCACAACCTCTCGTCTCGCCGGACGATGCTCACGTGCTGTTACGTGGTCCTCGACCGCGACCGTGGGACCCTGCGATATTCCTCGGCGGGCCATCCTCCGCCGCTGCTCATCGAAGGTGAGACGGAAGGCCAGTTCCTCTCCGGTGGCAGGGGCGTTCCGTTGGGTGTCGTACCGGCCGCGGCCTACGACGATGCGGAATACCAGCTAAGCGGTCCGGCAACCATCGTGCTGTACACCGACGGGCTCGTCGAGCGGCGCGGCGAGACGATCGATGTCGGGCTCGAGCGTCTTCGCACAGCCGTACGGGGCCACGGCGTCGACGTCAAAGAGCTCTGCGACCATCTCACTCACACCCTCCTCAGCGACGGATGCGACGACGATGTCGCGTTGCTCGCGGCGCGGGTGCAGGCACTTCCCTCGGCGCGGCGACTCGATATCGACCTCCCGGCCGACGCCAGACGGCTTCACGAGCTCCGCACCCGCGTCGCACGCTGGCTCGAAGACGCGGACGTCGCGACCGACGTCCTTTCGGACGTCGTCATCGCGTTGAACGAAGCGGCGTCGAACAGCATGCTGCACGCGTACTCGAGCGTGCAGGGCCGCGGGCACGTTCGTGTCTCGCTGACGATCGAGGACCGGAAGATCGTCGCGGCGGTTCTCGACGACGGCCACTGGCTCGACCGCCGCGACGAGCACGACGGTCGCGGCCTCGACCTCATTTCCGCGCTGATGACCGACGTCCGGCTGGACCACACGCCCGCAGGTACCCGCGTACGCCTGACGCGGCAATTGCACGCCTGACGCCGACGAGCCGGCAAAGCCGCCAATCGGTCGAACAGAGCCGTCCCATAACCTTGGCGGGTGCCGACAGTCGTGGCGAATGCGAACGAGATGGTCGTGAGGTCTCGACGTGCACGGTGACGAAGAGGATCTGCAACCGCTCGACGTCACACGTCCTGTCCCGCCGCAACTCGACGAATCGACAGGATCTCGCTCGGGTCCTGGCGCGACACGCGTCCGACCGGCTGTGGCTGCGCTCGTCGTGATGATGGTGATCGCCGGCTTGGCCGGATTCGCCGTCACGAAACAGATCCGGTCCGGGAAGGACTTCACCCGCGCTGTCACGACCCAACCGGCCGCCGGTGATCCCGACGAGGCGGTGCTGGGCGACCTCAACGTGCAACAGACCGACGTCGCCTCACGTTTCATCGTCGGGCTCATCGCAAACGGCGACACCGTCGCCGGTGCGACGCTCGATCTCTGCAACGGGACGTATCCGAGCGAGCGCCTTCGTACTGCACGTCGCCAGGTCGAGGCGGTCGACAGTTTGGGGTCGGTCACCCTCAGCACCGAAGCTGTGCTCTACCGCCATCCGGCCGACAGCGTGCAGGCATTCAGCGAGCTGCGCGCCCTCGCGCGGACCTGTCCGAACCGGCCGGTGGCGAGCCCGACCGGTGGAAGCACGGTGACAACCAAGTTGGGCCCGGCGCCCGACAGCTCGTGGGCCCCGTTTGCAAACGTCGAGCGCATCGCCTTCGACGTCACGACCACAGATCAGGCAGACCGGCGCAATCACTCCGTCGCGGTATATCTCCGCCGCGGGCGCGTGCTCATGGGTGTGTACTTCACGACGGCGAGCGCCACGCAGCCAGTGGTCGCGGGCGAGACGTCGCTCGAGGGCATCTCGAGGGTCTTCGCGTCGCGCATCGCGGAGCTCCCCGGGTCCGTCGTCAACCGGTGAGCGGGCGACCGCGCGCCGGGACGGTGTGCCGGTACGTTCGAGCATGTGAACGACCGTGCCCGCCGCATTCCGGTGATTGCACTGTGTATGGCGCTCGCGCTCGTGGCGTGCAGTAGCAGCTCGCGCGGGACTGCGCGACCGTCGCCCGGCGGGACGACGACTGCGCCGCAGACCCGAGAGACGACACCTGACACACCGCCCGGCCGGCGCTTCCCCGTACCCCCGGTCGCGCTGCCTTCCGGACCCGTCGTCCAGATCCCCGCCTCTGTCCGAGGAGACTGCTCGGTCGACGTGAGCGGAGCGCTGAACCAATGGCTCGCGTCCGTTCCCGACAACTCCACGGCGCGTCTTGCGGCGGGAAAGTGCTACCTGGTCTCGGCGGCGGTGAGCGTCGGAGGTCGTTCCCGGGTCGCGCTCGATGGCAACGGTGCGACGCTGCAGTCGACGCCGCCTTCGGCGGGCGGCACGCAGGACGCGCGTCGCGCCGAGCGCGGACGTGTGACGCTGAAGATTCAAGGCGGCCATGACATCGTCGTGCACGATCTCACGGTCCGCGGCTCGCTCGCGTCGCCGAGCCCCGGGCAACTCCCGACATACGACAAACACTTCGAGGCCCAGCACGGCATCACCGTGCTCGGTGCCCGTAGCGTTCGCATCACGAACGTCATCGTGCGCAACGTGCGTGGAGACTTCGTCTACATCGGCAGCCGGACGGGCCC
>DASQHW010000395.1:0-6119 GCA_035631895.1 Acidimicrobiia bacterium
GGAAGGTCCGCGGCGAGGCGCCGCAACTCGTCGGGCGGCAGTGCGGTCCGCAACGCTCGGAACGTTGCCCTGACGTGTTGCTCCGCGGTCTCCGGGTCCACGCCCTCACGCTCGGCCACGCGCGCGAGGAACTCGTCGACGTCGAAGCCCTCGGCGTCCTGCGTCGTGTACAGCGATGCGAGCAGCTCGGGCGGGAGATGGGCGGCGATCGCTCGAGCGACTCCGGGCGACAGTCTCTCCGCGAGCGTCTGCAGTGTCGCGCGTGCCGCGCGTTCGGCGACGTCCGTGTCGACGTGGGCCCACCGGCAGACGATCGAGAGGAATCGGTCGTAGTCCATGCGCGCCGCCTCAGGTGCGAGATCTTTTCTTGGGCTCGCGTACGACGACGACCGGACAAGATGCGTGCTGAATGACACCCCGTGTGGTTCCGCCGAGCAGCACGTCGGTCAGGCCGATGCCGTCGGTTCCGATCGCGATGGCTTGCGCGTCCCTTTCCTTCGCGAGGCGCACGAGTGTCTCGGCGACGGTCACCACATCGGCGACCACGAGCGGCTCGGCTTCGAGGCCGGCCTTCTCGGCCAGCTGCGCACCCTGTTGCGCGAGCCGCCGGGCGCGGTCGTACAGGGTCTTGTCGATCTCCAACGCGGCGCGTACGTCGATTGGTGCGGGCGGAATCTCCGGTACGTCGACGAGTGCCGATCCCAGACCTGCTTCCCACACGACGGCTACCAGCACTCGATGGCGGCTCAGCAGCGCTCCGGCCTCGTCGATCGCACGCTTCGAGGACGGCGATCCGTCATAGCCGATGATGATCGGGCCGGTCCCCATCCATCGACGGTATGGGGACCGGCCCTATACGGCATCCCGCGTTCGCGTAGTAGGCGCGCGGCGGGGAAGGGTCAGTCCTGGTTCGCCTTCTGCTCGGCCTCGTGCGCACGTGCTTGCGCCCGGGCCTTCTCGGCTTCGGTTTCCTTCTGCGCGACCTGGCGTTCGGCGTCAGCCTTTTCTTGCTGCGCCTCGCCCTCGCGCTTGAGCCTCTCGTCTCCTGTCAAGGCGCCGGCAGCTTCCTTCACCTTGCCTTTGACGCCTTCCGCAACGCCGCTCGCAGCGGCCCTCGGTCCGGTCTTCTCGTCAGCCATGACGTTGATGCTCCCGTTGGTCGATTGACAGTCCGCTTTGGATACCCACGGCGGCGCCGGGCCATGCGGGCGAAAACCCGGCGGGTCGGACGAGCGGGCCAAACTGGTGTGGTCGGCGCGGCGCTGGGTACCGCGCGACTCAACTGGGATCCGGAGGCGTGCATGGCCATCGCGACGATCAATCCCGCCACCGGCGAGACGGTAAAGAGTTTCGAACCGCTGTCCGGCACCGAAGTAGATGCCCGCATCGCGCGCGCAGCGGAGACGTTCCGCGCGTATCGCCTCACAGACTTCGCGTCCCGCACCGCGTGGATGCTGGCCGCGGCGGACCTCTTCGACGCCGAGTCCGGCGACATCGCCCGCGTCATGACGACCGAGATGGGGAAGACGCTTGCTTCCGCGCGTGCAGAGGCGCAGAAGTGCGCGCGTGCATGTCGCTACTTCGCCGCCAACGCGGAGCGGCTCCTTGCCGACGAACCGGCCGATCCGGGGGCGGTCGGCGCGACGCGCGCCTTCACCAGATATCAGCCGTTGGGTCCGGTGCTCGCCGTGATGCCATGGAACTTCCCGCTCTGGCAGGTGGTGCGGTTCGCCGCGCCCGCCCTGATGGCCGGCAATGTCGGTCTGCTGAAGCACGCATCGAACGTGCCCCAGACCGCACTGTTCCTCGAAGACGTGTTCCGGCGCGCGGGCTTCCCCGAGGGCGCGTTCCAAACGCTGCTCATCGGCGCCGGTGCCGTGGAGCGCGTGCTGCGCGACACGCGCGTCGTCGCGGCGACCCTCACCGGCAGCCCGGCGGCCGGCAAGTCGATCGCGGAGACCGCCGGCAGCGAGATCAAGAAGACCGTGCTGGAGCTCGGCGGCAGCGACCCGTTCGTCGTGTTGCCATCGGCCGACCTCGACGCCGCGGCACGGGTTGGTGTGACTGCCCGGTGTCAGAACAACGGGCAGAGCTGTATCGCAGCCAAGCGGTTCATCGTCCACGCCGACGTGTTCGAACCGTTCACCGAGCGGTTCGTCGCGAACATGCGCGCCTTGCGTGTCGGGGATCCGATGGACGAACACACTGACGTCGGGCCGCTCGCGCTCGAGCAGGGACTACGCGACGTCGAGGAGCTCGTGACGGATGCGCGCGCGAAGGGCGCGACCGTGCTCTGCGGAGGGGAACGACTCGACCGGCCGGGATGGTTCTATCCGCCGACGGTGGTCACGGGGATCACCTCCGACATGCGGATGTTCCACGAAGAAGTGTTCGGGCCCGTTGCCGAGCTGTTCCGCGTCGCCGACCTGGACGAGGCGATCGAGCTCTCGAACGCGACGGTCTTCGGGCTCGGGTCCAACGTGTGGACGCGCGATGCCGCGGAGCAGGAGCGGTTCATCCGCGACGTCCAAGCCGGTGGGGTGTTCGTGAACGGCATGACAACCTCGTATCCGGAGCTGCCGTTCGGCGGTGTGAAGGAGTCGGGGTACGGACGTGAGCTCGACACACACGGCATACACGAGTTCTGCAACGTCAAGACCGTGTGGGTCGACGCAGGCGCATAGTCCGTTCACCCGGATTCACGAAGTGTCCGGTTCCAGGAGCTGCGCGAGCATCCGGCCGCTCTTCACCGCGTAGTCGCCATAGCAGTTGTTCATCAGCGCGTGCACCGGCCGATCTTCCTCGTGCATCGCATGCACACGCGGGACCCATTCCTCCAGCGCATCGGGGTCGTCGGTGTAGTCGTACGCGAAACGCTGCGCGGCGGTGAGCCCCTTCTTGGTCCACGTGTCCGCGTTCCGCCCGTGGAAACGCACGACAGCGACATCTGCGGTGGTCGCGGCAACCGGCGGCACCGAGCTGCGGAACCCTTGTGGCTCGTCAACGGCGACGTAGGCAAGGCCGCGTTCCTCGAGGAACGCGAGGGTGGTCGGCGTATGTTCCTCGTCCATCCACGCGCGCTGGCGGAATTCGACCGCGCCGACGACACCGCGTGCCGAGAGCTCGCGTGCGAGCCAGTCGAGGTGGGCGTAGGAGCGCTTCACCGGGTGTACGTACTCCGGGAACTGGAACAGCACGACGCCGAGCTTCCGCGCGGCGCGCAAAGGCTCGAGCGCCCTCACGAACCGGTCGAGCGCGTCGTCCATGACGTCGTGCCCGACATCTTTCGGATAGACGTTCCGCTTCTCGCGAAGGTCCGGCGGGAGCGCTTCCCTCATGTCCTTCCACAGCGATTTCGGCGGGGTCGGATGCTCGGTCAGCAGCCGGAACGCCTTGACGTCGAACACGAAGTCCGCCGGCGTGCGATCGGCCCAGAGCTGGGCCACTCGCTCGCTGGGCGGCGCGTAGTAGGTCGCGTCGACCTCGGTGATCGGGAACTCGGACGCGTAGTACCGAAGGCGCTCGTCGGCGGTGTCGACACCTTCGGGGTAATAGCCGGCCGCGACCAGTGTCGGCTCGGTCCAGGCGGTGATGCCGACGTAGATGCCCTCGTCCGCAAGGCGTGTCAGCGCGTCGGTCGGCACAACTGCATTCTTCCCGAGGGCCGTGGTTGAATGCCCGGCATGACCCGCCTCACCCAATGCGCTCTTGTCGTCGCGCTCGTCGGGCTGGTGGTCGTTGGTCTCGCTCCCGCCGGTCATGCTGCCGGCGGCGACCCCATCGATCCGGCGAACCGCCCGACGCCGCTCGCGGGTGAGGTCAACGGCTTGGTGTCGCCATCTCGATTGATCAACGTGGCACCCAATTGCATCGCGGCCCGCGAAGCGGCACCGAGCCTCGCGCGCATCTTTGCGATGGCTCGAGAGGTGAACATCCCGCTCGGCGCTGAGGAGTGTTACCGCACGCTCGCCGAGGAGCTGCGCCTCGCGAGCATCGCGAACCAGCCCGCGAACAACCCACCGTGTGTCGCCACCCCCTCGCGCTCGTCGAGCGGTGGTCCGGTCGGCACGTCATTCCACGGATGGGGCAAAGCTGTGGACCTCACGGATGCCGGCGGTTCGCTCACGTTCGGCTCGGCCGGATACGCGTTCATGAAGAAGGTCGCGGGTTCGTTGGGCTGGAACCACCCCGCGTTCGCGGAGCCGGGTGGCAGCGCGTGCCCCGAGCCTTGGCACTGGGAATGGGTCGGCGACGGCGGCTCACTGGGTGCGTCGCCGAGGCGGGGCGACGCGGTGGCGTTGCTCCCGAGTGCCGACGATCACGGCTACGCCAGCGTCACGGGGCTCGGCGCGGTCACCGGGCACGGTGACTTCGTGAATTACGGTTCGGCCGCCGGCATCACGCTCTCATGGGTCGTCGTCGGCGCCGCGACGACGCCTGCACGCAGTGGCTACTGGTTGGTCGGCGCCGACGGCGGCGTGTTCACTTTCGGGAACGCGCGGTTCCACGGTTCGACCGGTGGGCTCCCGCTCTGGGCGCCTGTCAACAGCATCACGCCGACTCACTCCGGCAATGGCTACTGGCTCGTCGCGTGGGACGGCGGCATCTTCAGCTTCGGTGACGCGCGCTTCCACGGCTCGATGGGCGGCAAGCCGCTCGTCGCGCCGGTTGACGGCATGACCCCTACGAACGGCGGCAACGGCTACTGGCTCGTCGCGGGCGACGGCGGCATTTTCAGCTTCGGTGACGCGCGCTTCCACGGCTCGATGGGCGGCACACCGCTGGTCGCGCCGGTCGTCGGCATCGCCCGCACGCGCAGCGGGAACGGATATTGGCTCGTCGCGTCCGATGGCGGCGTGTTCAGCTTCGGTGACGCGAAGTTCTACGGGTCGCTCGGCGGTACTGCAGGCGCGCCGGTGGTCGGGATGGTGCCGACCACGTCCGGACACGGTTATTGGATCGAGCGTGCCGACGCGACGGTGGCCGCGTTCGGCGACGCCGTGTCCTACGGCAGTGGCTAGGACGCCACGACGTCGCCGACGACGACCGGAAGGCGGCGCGGGCCGAACTCGAAATAGGTCGGCACCTGCTCGAACGTGAACCCGGGCTGCAGTCGAACGGCTCCCTCGGGGAAGTGGTCGAGGAACACCTCGACGCCGAGACGCGCGACCCTGCGTGCGAGCGTCGCGCCGGGGCACACATGGCTGCCGAACCCGAACGTGAGATGCGCGTCGGCGTTGTCACGATCGAGGCGGAACGTCGAGCCGTCCTCGAAGACGCGCTCGTCGCGGTTCGCGGAGGCGGTGCCCACGA
This sequence comes from Acidimicrobiia bacterium, assembly GCA_035631895.1. Classification (GTDB taxonomy): domain Bacteria; phylum Actinomycetota; class Acidimicrobiia; order IMCC26256; family PALSA-610; genus DASQHW01. The sequence goes on from DASQHW010000395.1 coordinate 5,314, forward strand.
TCACCCGCTCTCCCTGGTGCACGGGACAACCGCCGACCGCGGTCTCACCCACGCACGACCTGGCCAGGAACAAGATCGGCGGCGCGAGACGCAGGCTTTCCTCGATCGCATTGTCGAGCAGTGCGAGATCCGCACGGACCGCGTGCTCCACGTCGGGCCGGGCCAGCAACTCGTGCAGCAGATTTCCGAGCAGCTGGCTCGTCGTGGTCAGGCCTCCGGTGATGAGGTTGCGCACGAGTGCGCGCACCTGGCGGTGCGGCAGTGGCGCACCGTCGACCTGCAGCTCGACGAGTCTCGCGAGCACGTCGGTTCGCGGTTCACCCGCACGCAGCTGCGCAGTTCTCTCCGCGACGCGGTCGTCGATGTACGCGGCGAACTCGGGGAACGCCGCGGCGAAGCCCTCGCCGCGATCGGTCCGGTTCATCGCCGGAAAGCTGCTCTCCATGAGCTCTTTGGCCCATCGCGCGAGCTGGTCGGCGTCCTCGGGCGGCAATCCGAGGAGGTGTGCGGTGACGCGGTTCGGGAGGAGCACGGTGTACGCGGCGACGAGGTCGAACGTGACCGGCGGTGCACTCGCGAGCAACCCCCGTGCGGTCTCCACGATGAACGGCTCCGCCTGATGCACCACCTTCGGCGTCATCGCGGTCACCATCACCCGGCGTACCAGGGTGTGACGAGGAGGGTCGAGCTCGCCGAGCAGCCGGTCCTCGACCGGGATCACCACGCCCGGCGCCTTCATCCCGGAAGCATTCGAGAAGTGTTCCGTGTCGCGGAGCACCGAGCGCGCTTCCTCATGACGGGTGACA
>DASQHW010000396.1:0-1871 GCA_035631895.1 Acidimicrobiia bacterium
GAGCACGACGGTGCCGACGGGCTGGCGCGTCGCGAAGGCGTCGGCGAGCCCCCGTGGGGTGAGCGTGAAGGTGCGTCCCGCGAGATCGTCGGAGAACGTGCGCTCGACACCGGCCTCGCCGAACTGGATGGACTGGTAGCCCACGATGGCGGAGAACAGCGTGGCGGTGTCCTTGGGATAGACGCGCTGGTGCTTGAACTCGTCCTTGACCGGGACCGATTGGGCGACGACCACACCATCGGCTGTCACGATCGGGCCGCGGTCGCGCTGGGCGTTGCGGAGGAAGGTCCGGATGTTCCGAGGATCGGAGGCGAGCTTGTCGCTGCGCGCGACCTGGAGGTAGGTGAGCTGTGCGACGAGGCCGATGAACAACACGATCATCGCCGCGCCGATGCGTCGGATGCCCGAGTTCACGGCTCAGCCCCCGCAGGCACCACCCGGGCACTCGTCGCACTGCGAGCCGTGTCGTCGGAGATGCGCAACATGATCGCGACCAGCGCGAAGTTGGCGACGAGCGAGGATCCGCCGTACGAGACGAACGGCAACGTGATCCCGGTGAGCGGGATCACGCGCAGCACGCCACCGATGATGAAGAACGACTGGAGGGCGAAGATCGTGGCGATGCCGGCAGCGAACAGTTTCGTGAACGGGCGTACCGCGTCGACCGCGATACGGAACATGCTCCCCACCATGAGCATGAACGAGGCGACGACAGCCACGCTGCCCACGAGCCCGAGCTCCTCGCCGATCGCCGCGAACACGTAGTCGGTGCTCGCAAGTGGAACGAGCGAGGGGTTGCCGAGGCCGAGCCCGGTGCCGGCGATCCCACCTGACCCCAGGCCGAACCAACCCTGCACGGCCTGGTAGCCGCCGCCCGGTTGGTCTACCCGGCTCCACGGATCGGTCCAATTCTCGATGCGCATGCGCACGTGCCCGAACCACTTGTAGGCGACGAACCCGCCGACGATGAGCAGGATCGCAGTCCCGACGAGGTACGCGCGCCGCTGCGTCGCCATGTAGAGCATGGCCGCGAACGCGCCGAAGAACAGAAGCGACGTGCCGATGTCCTTCTGGTAGCTGAGGACGAGCAGCGCCATGCCCCAGGCGAGCAGGAGCGGGCCGAGGTCGCGGGGTGACGGAAGGAAGAAGCGACCGATGCGGAGCCGACCTTCGGCGAGCAGCTCACGTTTGTCCACGAGGTACGCGGCGAAGAACCCGACCAGGAGCAGCTTCGCGATCTCGCTCGGCTCGAATGTCAGCGCACCGATGCCGACCCAGAGGCGCGCGCCGTTGATCGTGCGACCTATTCCCGGTGCGGTCGGCAAGAGGAGGCAGCCGATCCCGAGAAGCAGTGCGGTGTACCGGTACCGCTCGAAGACGCGAACGTCGCGCACGATGACGAGCGTCACGACGAACACCCCGACCGCGATCGCGACCCACAGCGACTGCACGCGTGCCTGCGTGCTGTAGTTGAGCTTGCCGGTCGTATCGGCGCGCGCGAGCCGTGCGATCATGACGAACCCGAGCCCGTTCAGCATGGCGGCGAGCGGCAGCAACGTCGGGTCGGCGTACGGCGCAAACCGGCGAACCGCGAAGTGGGCGACTGCATACAGGCCGAACACCCAACCGAGCAACGGATAGAGGTCGGGCGGGAGGTTCGGTCCTTCCGCGAGCGCCACGAGGATGTACCCGCCGACGGTGACCGCGACGACGAGGAGACCGAGCGACAGCTCGGCGCGGCGCCGCGTGCGTGCGAGCAGGGGAAGTGTCACGGGAGCTTCCGGGTCGTCGTGGTCCGCGGCCGCGGTCTCGTGGTGGTGGTCTTCGGTTTCGGTTTCGGCGGTGTGGTCGTCGTCGTCGAGGTCGAGGTC
>DASQHW010000397.1:0-3599 GCA_035631895.1 Acidimicrobiia bacterium
CTGCGACCGTGCATTCGAGGCTCGGGCTCCCGGCGAGGGGTTCGACCCGCACGGCACGGACGCGTCCCTGCACGCGGACGTACTGCCGCCACTTCACGTCCCCGATCCGGGTCCTGCCATCTTCGGACGCAGGCGCGTCGACGGCCATGGCGTGGACCTTCCCGCGCCCGTTCCCGCGGCCGTTCGCCCGGCCACCTGCGATTGCCCGCGACCCGATGGCGGGCGCGGTCCTGTGACGGTCGTCGAAGTGGAACGGGACCGTCGTGACGTTCGCGTGCGGCAGCCGCGAGACCTCTCGTGCGAGCGCTTCCGCCGTCTGGTCGTGGAGCAGCCGGTGCCAGACGCCGTTGAACATGCGCTCGGGCAGGAGCACGCACACTTCGGCATCGCCCGCGCTCAGCTCGTGCGCGACGGTCTCCACTGCGGCCCGCGTCAACCGCCGGTCCGGGCAGTCGATCAGCTCGAGGCTCAGATTGGCGAGGCCGTGCTCCCGCCACTGGGCCGCGAGCTCGTCGGCGTGGTTCTGGTCGATCACGAAGTGCACCGCGCGCAGCTCGTCCGGGCGCAGTGCACGACCGAACTGCATGGCGCGGGCGACCGCGAGGTCGAGCCGGTCGACGAACACCATCACGACAAGCCGGCGACGAACGGGCGCCGCGACCGCCTTGGGCACGTCGTGCTCGAGCGCCGTGTCTTCCCGCTCGTACTGCTTGGCCAGGCGCACGAGGAAGAACACCATGACCGGCACGAGCAACACGATCACCCATGCACCTTCCATGAACTTGTACCGCGCGATCACGAGATCGACGACGAGTGAGAGGAAGGCCCCCACACCGTTGACGAAAAGACCCCAGCGCCAACCCGGTTCCTTCTCCCGGAGGTGGTGCTTGGCCATGCCGGCTTGCGACAGGGTGAACGACGTGAACACACCGATCGCGTACAACGGGATGAGGCGGTCGACGCGGGCGTTCGTCACGAGCAACAGGACGACCGCGGCAACCGACAAGAAGATGATGCCGTTCGAGAACACGAGACGATGACCACGCTTTGTGAGCTGGCGTGGCATGAAGTTGTCGCCGGCGTGGAACGATGCGAGCCTCGGGAAGTCGGCGAAGCTCGTGTTGGCCGCGAGCACGAGGATCAGCATGGTTCCGGCCTGGAGGCAGTAGTAGAGAACGTTGCCTCCGAGGCCGCCGCCGTAGGCAAGCTTGCCGATCTGGGAGATCACCGTCGGCGTGCCGCTGTCGAAGGGCGCCACGTGCATCCGGCTGTCCATGATCGACAACCCGAGGAACATGAGCCCGAGCAGTGAGCCCATGATCACGAGCGTCGTGCGGGCGTTCTTCCATTCAGGCTTGCGGAAGGCAGGGACACCGTTCGAGATGGCCTCCACGCCTGTGACCGCGGCGCCGCCCGACGCGAACGAGTGGAGGACCAGCGCGATCGACGCGCCTGCGAGGATGCCGGCGCCCTTGGTGCCGAAGTGCATGACACCCGCTGTGTGCGTGTAATCCGCCTTGCCGAGGCCGCCGTGCAACGCCTTGAACACGCCGAAGCCGATCAGCACGGCCATGTTGACGATGAAGAAGTAGGTCGGGATCGCGAAGATCCGCCCCGACTCCTTGACGCCCCGCAGGTTGCCGTACGCGATCAGGATGACGAACCCGACGGATATCCAGAGGATGTACGGCTCGAACACCGAGAAGGCTGATGCGAGTGCGGCCGTCCCTGCAGCGACCGACACCGCCACTGTCAGCACGTAGTCGGTGAGGAGCGCGACCCCTGCGACCTGTGCAGGAAGCAGGCCGAAGTTGTCGCGCGTGACCATGTACGCGCCGCCGGCCGTGGGATACGCCTTGATCGTCTGCCGGTACGAGAGGATCAAGAAGAACAAGACCACGAGCAATGCGGTGGTGATGGGAACGACGAGCGCGAACGCGCCGATACCGACGATCGGCACGAGGACGCGCAGCATCTCTTCGGTTGCGTACGCGGACGACGAGAGGTTGTCCGACGCGAACACGGCGAGCGCCGTCGGCTTGCCGAGCCTTTCGTGCTCGAGCTCCTCGGTGTGGAGCGGCGGCCCGAGCAACCGGTTCTTCAGCCGGTAGCCGCGGGCGTCGGGCGGCAGCTCCACATCCGGGAGCAGAGGCGTCGGCTCCGGATGTCGCGGCGAGGGTGCAGGCACATCGGTCGCCGGCGGCGTGGGTTCGGTGAGCACCCGCTGGTCTCCATGCAGGGTCGTGCGCGGCCATTTCCCGGCACGCGTCCCCCCAGCAAACCGCCGAGCGCCCGAAAAGTCTCGCTCGGCGGCGTCAAGAAGCCATCAAATGGCGCTACGCGGGCTGCGCGGGCACCCACGTGGCGTGGAAGCCGTACGGCACCCGCTGCGGGAGAGCGACCCGCGCGAGCGGCCCGGCGCCTACGTCACGAGCGTCGAGCAGCACGAGCTCGGACGCATCGCGGGCCCGGTCGTAGACGAAGCTCATCACGACGCCCTCGGCCTCCTGCGGTCCCGTCGGCACGAAGAGCCACTCGCCGGAGGAGCGTGCCGGGCCCGGGTCCCAGCGAGTCTCGGTTCCCGAAACGGCGTCGACGTGCACAGCGCCGGCAAACACCACGTCGTCTGCGAGGGTGCGGCTCTCCACCCGCCAGCCATGTTGGTACGAGCGTCCCGTTCGACGTCGATCGATCGAGGGCAGCTCGGCGTCGAGGTCGGAGCGGAGCTCGTCGTGAAACGTGAGACGCGGCCCGGCGGTGTTGATCCGCCAGCGGTGCAGACGCGGCTTCGAACCGAGCGCGGATCCCTTCTCGAACACGTTCGCGAGCCGGCTCACGTCGAGGACGACGTCGTCGCCTTCGCGCCACGCGTTCATTCCGTGGAAGACGTAACACGGCTCGATCTCCACCCAACGAATGGCCGACGTCGGGCCGCCGAGCGGCATCACACCGATCCGTGCGCCGTACGCGGGTCGCCATACATAGGGCATGATGCGCGATCGCTTCTCGCTCACCATCTTGATCGCCAGTTGCATGTCGAACAGGACGGGCATCTCCCAGAAGATGACGTCTCGGTCGGTGATCGCGAAGTCGTGGATCATCGTGGACGCCTTCACCGCGACCGGTTGACTCGATACCAGCACGCCGTCGCGATCGGCGACGTGGTACACGAGGTACGGCTCGGTGAAGTTGTACCCGAAGAAATGCATCTGCTGTGTCGCGGGATCGATCTTCGGGTGCGCGGTCATGTTTCCCTGCAAACGGCCGGCGAAGTCGTACGCGCCCGCGGTCGAAAGATCTTGCGGCCGGATCTCGTACGGGAAACCCACCTCGCCCAGACTCAGCAACCTGCCCGCGTGGTGGACGAGTGACACGTTGCTCAAGCCCGAGGCGCCGCCGGGCGCACCCTTCGCCGTGAGCCCACCGCCGGCGGCGAGCAACGTGGTGCGCACGTAGCGGTTGCGGTACGACGTCGCCTTGCCGCCGGCGAGCACCACGCCGTGCACCATGCCGTCACCGAGGAACCAGTGCGGGGACCATCCGAGCTTCGGATTCGAACCATTGCGTACATAGAGACCCGACAGCTCGCGCGGTATGGA
>DASQHW010000398.1:0-2521 GCA_035631895.1 Acidimicrobiia bacterium
GGCGTTTCTCCTCGCGGACCGTTTCATCGCTCCCGCACGCGCCACCGCACAGTTGACACCAGGGGTGATGCCGGAGTCCTGAGGAGCGTTCGGCAACGGACCTGCGACACGGGTCGGCCCGAGTCTGGAGCCCATCCGCCGGACATTTGTCGACGGACGCGCAGCTACGGGTTCGCGTGTCGATCTTTGCGTGGTGCAGGCGCACCACACCGTCAAGATCGAAGATCACCGCGGCTACGTTCATCGCCCGCAGATCATTCAGCGACGATCGTGGTGAGGGGTGCAGTCGGTGGCGAGCGAGCCCGGAGCACGGCAGGTCAAGGCCGGGGCGGCTGCCCGTCGCACGCGCCCGGACGTGCTCGCAGCGATCGCGGCCGGCGGCGCGCTCGGCGCGCCCGCCCGCTACGGCGTGGCGCAGGTCATCCACGTCGCGCCCGACACCTTCCCGTGGGCCACGTTCTGGACGAACATCACCGGGAGCTTCGCGCTCGGGGTCGCGTTGGTGCTCGTCCTCGATCGTTTCCCGCCGAGCCGTTACGTCCGTCCGTTCGTCGCAACCGGGTTCCTCGGGGCCTACACCACGTACTCGACCTTCGCGGTCGAGACCGATCTGCTCGCGAAGGACGGCCACGTGGCCGTCGCGCTCACCTACGCGATCGCAAGCCTCCTGGCCGGTTTCACCGCGGTGTGGTTCGGCATGGCGATCGCTCGCACGATCCCGCTCGGCAGAGGAGACCGCCGATGAAGCTCGAAGGACATCAGAAGCGGCTCACGATCTTCGTCGGCGAGTCCGACCGCCATGGGCACACACCGCTCGCGACCGAGATCGTGCAACGTGCGCACGCCGCCGGGCTCGCCGGCGCGTCCGTGTTCCGTGGCGTCGAGGGCTACGGCGCCTCGAACCACATCCACACGACACGCATCCTCTCGCTTTCGGACGATCTGCCGATGGCCGTCACGATCATCGACTCCGGGGAACGCATCACGGCGTTCCTCGCCGAGCTGGACGACCTCGTGATCGAAGGCCTCGTCATCGTCGAAGACGTCGAAGTCGTCAAGTACGCCGGCCGTCCCACGCCCGAGCAATCAGCGTGAGCCCTCTGGCATGGGTCGCATTCGTCGCTGCCGGTGCCGTCGGCGCACCGCTGCGCTATCTCGTGGACGGCGCGGTGCAAGATCGCACTGAAGGTGTCTTCCCCTGGGGCACGTTCGTGGTCAACGCCAGCGGGTCGCTGGTACTCGGCTTCCTCACCGGGCTTGCCCTCTATCACGCGTTCCCTGACACGCCGCGCGCCATCGTCGGTACCGGGTTCTGCGGCTCCTACACGACGTTCTCCACATTCGGTTTCGAGACCGTCCGTCTGGCCGAAGAAGGTGCAACGTCCGAGGCGTTCCGCAACGCGCTCGGCACGCTGGCAGCCGGCATCGCTGCAGCCGCTGCCGGCATCGCCCTCGCCGCACTTTGACGCGGAACGTCTTACGGGTGCGCGAACGACGGTGCGCCGTCGACGGTGAACGCCAGGTCGTCGAGATAGCAGTACCACCAGTCCTCGCCCGGTTCGTAGGACTGGATGATCGGGTGGTGCTGTGCACCGAAGTGCGCCGTCGCGTGCCGGTGTGGTGAGTCGTCACAGCAGCCCACGTGCCCGCACGACATGCACATTCGCAGGTGCACCCATCGACCGCCGATCCGCAGGCAGTCCTCGCATCCTTCGCTGCTCGGCACCACGTCAGCGACCTCGTCGAGGTGAGTGCATGCGCTCATGCGAAGTTCCGGGGTGCGAGCTGGTCCGCGGGAACGATGCCGAGCCGGCCGGCTTCGTAGTCGTCGATCGCCTGGAGTATCTCCGCGCGAGTGTTCATGACGAACGGCCCGTAGTGCGCGATCGGTGCGCGGATGGGGAGACCGCCCAACAGGAGGGCGTCGAATGGCTCGCTCTGCCCGTCGGCGGCGGCGACGACGACGAGATGATCGCCCGGACCGAAGACGACGAGCCGGCCGTCCTCGACCGGTCGTGCTTCGGCTCCTGCAGTGCCGCGGCCCGTGAGCACGTAGACGAGCGCGTTTCGCCCGGGCCGTTCATGGTCGGCCCGAGGTGGTCGAGCAACAAGAAGGGGTCGGCTTCGGCGAGCGAGAGGTCGCCGGGGAAGGGCCTCCGGACGACGAAGCCGGCGCCCTCGGCCTGGCGGTGCGCGGTGACGACCTTCGCGATCGGCCGCGGTCTCGATGCGGGGTCGGGCAGGGAGATGCGGGGAAGGACGAGCATGTCGTCCACGGTGATGGCCGGCATGGCGATCAGCTCCCGGTCGCGAGTGAACCCTTGTGCGCCCAGACTACGGACTCGTTGATGCGACGCGAGCAGGTGTACCCGCTTGCCGAAGCGCGTACGCTGCGGGTGCGTCGGCAAGCGGGCCCTTCCCACTGTTGCCAGCAACTGACCGCAACTCGTCGCCGACCTGCGATCCGTTGTTCGCCCGGGCGACGTGCTCTGCGCGATCTCGGCGGTCGACGAACCGATGG
>DASQHW010000399.1:0-2549 GCA_035631895.1 Acidimicrobiia bacterium
TGACGTGCGCGAGCTGCTCGAGCTGCTCGGCGACCGGCTCGTGCGTCCGCACGAGGGTGTTCCGCTCCTCATCGACGCCGTCGCCGCGGCCCGCCGAGACGACGAGCTCGCCGGGACGCTGCGCGACCGGCTCGATGCGCGCGAGCGCGTGATCATCGAGTTGGTCGAGCGCGCGAAAGCCGACGGTTCGATCGACCCGACGCTCGACACCCAGGCGTTCGCCCGTTTCTGTCTCACCCTCGCAATGGGTGCGCTCGTGATGCGCACACTGCACGCGCCGCCGCCGGACGGCGACGCATGGCACCAGTTGATCTCGCGTCGGCTCGACGCTGTCTCCCGGGAGGAGCAATGAACCACAAGCTCGAGACGATCCACGCCGTGGAATCGGAGTTCGACGCGATCTTCACGTGGGACTATGGGCGCAGTCGGCCGGCGCTCGTGAAGCTCTACGAGAAGGCCAAGACGTCGCAGTGGAACGCGTCGACCGACCTCGACTGGTCGGTCGACGTCGATCCGGAGAAGGTGAGCCAGGAGCTCGGCGCCGGCGGTCCGATGCGCTTTCAGGCGCTCGCGGAGCTCGAGGACTCGCCGGTGCGGCACTTCGGCGAGAAGGAGTGGCGCCAGGTGGGCATCGAGCTCCAGAACTCGCTGCTCTCGCAGTTCATGCACGGAGAACAGGGTGCGCTGCTGTGCACGGCGCGCATCGTCGAGACGGTTCCGTGGATCGACGCGAAGTACTACGCGTCCACACAGGTGGTCGACGAAGCTCGCCATGTCGAGGTGTTCGCGCGATACCTGGACGAGAAGCTCGGTCACCAGTACGGCATCAACCAGAACCTCAGGAGCATCCTCGACGACATCCTCGCGGACCCGCGTTGGGACATCGCCTATCTCGGGATGCAGATCATGGTCGAGGGGCTCGCCCTGGCCGCCTTCGGCATGATGCACGGCATCACCACGGAGCCGCTGCTCAAGAAGCTGCTGCGCTACGTGATGAGCGACGAGGCCCGACACGTCGCGTTCGGCGTGTTGTCGTTGCAGGAGTACTACAAGGAGCTGACCGACGCCGAGATGCGCGAGCGTCAGGAGTTCACGTTCGACGTGGCGTGCCGGCTCAAGCGGCGCTTCGCGCACGCGGAGATGTGGGAACGCATGGGCGTCGATGCCGACGCGCTGTACAGCATGGTGGACCGCGTCAACCCGCCTGCGCAGCAGATGTTCCAGCAACTGCTCTTCAGCAAGATCGTTCCCAATTGCAAGAAGCTCGGATTGCTCGACACGTCCGGTGGCTGGCTTCGCGAGCGCTTCACCGAGATCGGCGTGATCCAGTTCGAGGACTGGGCCGACACCGGCGAGGAGTACGCCGCGTTGGACGAGGTCGCGAAGGACCGCCAAACTGCCTGACCGTGCGGACGCAGCGGAGCCAGGGATGGCGCAGCGAGGGAGCCGTGTGACCGTGCGGAGTCCTGATCTCGACGCGATCAATGCCGCTGCCGATCGGGGGATGCTTCCCGCGTACTGGGCGGCGCAGCGCGGCGACGCGATCGCGCTGATCTCCGACGCCGGGAGTCGCACGTTCGCCGAGGTGAACGCGAACGCCAACCGTCTCGTGCGCGCGCTGTGGGCGCGAGGGGTACGGGCAGGAGACGGTGTCGCGCTCATGTGTGCGAACCGTCCGGAGTTCGCCGAGACCGTCGCGGCCGCACAGCGTGCGGGACTACGGCTGACGACGATCAACTGGCACCTCACCGGCGACGAGGCCGGCTACATCGTCGACGACTGTGAGGCGACGGTGTTCGTCGCCCACGAACGCTTCGCGGCAGCTGCCCGCCGCGCTGCCGATCTCGCGCCCCGCTTGCGAACGTGCATCGCGGTCGGCGGTGAGATCGACGGCTTCGACGCGTGGGAGAAGGTCCTCGCATCCGAGGACGGCACGGATATCGACGATCCGTTGCCCGGGGGCACGATGCTCTACACGTCGGGCACCACAGGTCGTCCGAAGGGTGTGCGCCGGCCGCCCGACCCGCGGGCGTCGTTGGGTGTCGCGCGGCTGACCGAGTACCGCGCGCACCGGCACCTGCACCTGTGTACCGGCCCGCTGTATCACGCGGCACCGCTCGCGTTCTCGCTGGCTGCGCCGGCCGCGATGGGAGTGCCGATCGTCTTCATGGACGGGTGGTCCGCGGAGCACACGCTCGCACTGATCGAGCAGTACGGCGTGACGCACACGCACATGGTTCCCACGATGTTCCACCGCCTGCTCTCGCTCCCGGACGAGGTGAAAGCGCGATACGACATCTCGACGCTCGCGTTCGTCCTTCACGGCGCGGCGCCGTGCCCTGTCGACGTGAAGCGACGGCTGATCGAATGGCTCGGGCCCATCGTGTGGGAGTACTACGCCGCCACCGAAGGCTCCGGCACGCTGGTCGGCTCGGATGAGTGGCTGGCCCGGCCCGGCACCGTCGGCAAGGTGAATCCGCCGGATCACGTGCGCATCCTCGACGAGGCCGGACAGGATGCGCCCGCCGGCACCGTCGGCACGGTGTACC
>DASQHW010000400.1:0-4661 GCA_035631895.1 Acidimicrobiia bacterium
AAGAGACAACGACGCCGAGAAGGTCCAGCAACGCGCGTTGCAGGCGGGCACGGCGGAACTCGGGGCTGATGCGATCGGCTTCCGGCGTCGTCTCGACCGTCGCATCGAACGGTATGGCGAGAAGCGGCAGCCATGGCACGACGTCGGGAGCCACGTCATGGACCCACGCCGACAATCGCTCCCCGGCTTCTTCGCGTCCGGCGTCGGCCGCGATGGACGCGATGGTCCGCAGCGCGGGACGGAGCGCGAGATACGGCGTTGCCCGCAGGTACGGGCCGCAGCTGATGCGGATGACCGGCGCGTCGATATGCCCGAGGAACTCCGCAAGGAGCCTGCTCTTGCCCATTCCGGGCTCGCCGACAACCTCGATCGCACGGCCCTCGTGACGCCGCGCCGCCACCAAGGCGGCGTCGAGCTTCGCCAGCTCGTCCACGCGGCCTACGAACGGTGCGGCGTCGATGTCGGGGCCTGAACGGGTTGCGCGCACCAGCTTGCCCACGCTTGCCGCTTCGATGGGCTGCGACTTCCCCTTGACGAAGAACGGCGCAAGCTCTTCGGCGTCGAACCGGCTCTCCGCACGGTCGAGCACCGCGCGGCTCGCCACGATCTGATCGGCACCGGCCTTCTGCATCAAGCGCGCCGCGAGATTCACGGCGTCACCCATCACCGTGAAGGTCCTTCGCGTCGCCGATCCGAGGTTGCCGACGAACACGGCACCACGATTCACGCCGATGTGCAGCTCCACCGGCGGACGGGCGTCCACCAGCGCCCGCAACGTGTGGAGCATGTCGTCGTCGTCGTGCCCGGACGCGGAAGGCACCCCGGCGGTGAGGATCGCCTTGCCCCCGTCGGGATACACGTCACTCGCGAGCCAATGCACCTTGTGCTCGTTGCTCGCTTCGGTCAAGAGCTGCGCGAACGCGTCGAGTCGATCCGCCATCGCTTCCATGCCCTCGTGCTCGATGACGGCGTCGGTGTGCGCGAACTTCACGAACGCGATCGTGGCGGTGCGGTGCTCGCCGTACACGCCGGCCGCGATCTGCGCTCGCTGCGCGTCCGGAATGAACGCCGCGACATCGACACCAGGAGCGGTGGTCGGCAGATCCAATTCGGGCTCGATCGGTATCGCACGCCGCCTGAGGATCACGCCGGCGGGCCGCTCCGCACCGAGCCATGCAGGATCGACCATGCGAGCCGCGGCGCGACTCAGCATGATCTCTCCCGCGTTTGCCGCCGCTTCGCACTCGACGGTCGCGGTCGCCCCCGGGCCGGTCACGACAAGCTCCCGATGATTGCCGTTCACCAGGAACATCGCCAGATCGCCTGCATGAATACCTTGTGACATTCGCAGCTTCACGCGGCCGGCACGGGCACTGGTCAACGGCTGGGCGATCGCAGCCCGCATGGCGACGGCTGCAGCGCATGCACGCACTGTGTGATGGTCTCCGTCGAACAAGATCAGCAGCGCGTCGCCGCCAAACTTCAGGACGTCGCCGCCGTATGACGCCGCAGATGCGATCATCTGGTCGAAGCACCGGTTCAGGAGATCCGTGAGCTCCTCGGCGCCTTCCCGCCCGATCGACGCGAGTCGCTCGGAAAGCGCGGTGAAGCCGGAGATGTCAGCCGAAAGCAGCGAACCGTCGACGACCAACGTCCGTGCGGTCGGATCGCGCTCCGCCCATTCGGCGACGACGCGCGGCACGTACGGAGACAGCCGTGTCGCTGTCCCCCGTGTCTCTGTCGGTGCACTCATTCGCTATTTCAGGAGGAAGTAGGCCCGGTAGAGCTTGTTGAGATAGGTCTGGTCGGTCGCGCTGCCCGTCGTCGTCAACGGGTCGGTCGAGATCTTGAAGTTCAACCAGTTCTTCGCGGGCGTCTTCACATATCGAGAGTCGGTCTTGAGATTGTAGGTATACGTCTTCGACTTGGTGTCGAACGTGAATGTGAAGTTGGGGTTCGATCCACCGGGACCGTTGGGCGACAGAAGCATGCCGTTGTTGTCCGCGGCAACTCCGGTGAGCACGATCGACGAAGCCGAGAGGTTCGTCAGCTGGGCGTTGCAGACCTGCAACGCAAGGGTCACTGTCGATCCGATGTTCTTTGCCTGCGTCGGGTCGTACTTCAGGCACAGGTTGTAGACGACGCGGTACTGGAAGGTCTTCGTCGACAAATTCCCGGCCACGTCGGTGCTCTGCACGGTGAACGTGTGCAGGCCGACGGTGCTGGTGTCGAGCTGTGCGTTGGTCGCCTTCGGTGTCGCGCCGTCTGTCCCGATGCAATTGACGAGACCCGACATCGCGTCGCTACACGAGTACGTCACTGGAACCGCTGTCTGCCCGAGCAGGTACACCTTGATCGGGCTGCCGGTCGCGGGATCGTTGGCCTGCGGGCCGACAGGCGCATTCGCGTTGCTCGCCGGCAACGACAAATTGATCGTCGGCGGTGTCTTGTCGAGCTTCACCACCCGTGTTTGCACGGTCGCCTCGTCGTTGCCGGCGGTGTCGGTGGCGAAGAAGTGGTACGTGGTGATGCCCTCGGTGGAGAGCGTCGTCGACGCGCTCGTGCCGGCCACCGTCGTGGACGGGATGACGGCACCGCCCTTGAGGGCGTCCTTCGTGGCGGAGTAGGTGACCTTCGCAACACCCGAGCCCGGGCGACCGTCGGGGCCGACAGGGTCGGTGCCCGAGAACGTGACAAGGGTGTTGACGCGTTCCCAGCCGGCCGTGTTCTCCGCCGGTTGGAGCGAAGCGGTCGAGCTCGGCGGTGTCTGGTCGACGTTCACGTTCACGGTGTACAGCGGCGAGTCGTTGCCCGCGGCGTCGGTGACCTGGAATCGGACGACGTTGCGGCCTTCGTCCACCGTGAAGGGATCGACGACCAGCGTCGCGCCCGCCGTTGGGTTCCCGGCCACCGGCACCGCGGTTCCGATGGTGTCGTGCTCCACACCATTGTTGACGGTGTACACGACCTGCGCGATGCCGGAGCTGCGTGCAGCGTCCGTCGCCGTGATCGTGAGAGTCGGCTGACTGTTGTGCCAACCGTTCGCGTTCTGCGGTGGGTCGGCCGCGATCGTCGCCGTCGGTGCGACCGAGTCGATGCCGACGGGGAACTGCCCGGCTAGCGCCACATTCCCCGCACGGTCCTTGGCGCTGATGTTGAACGTCGTCACTCCGTCGTGCGTGAGCGACTCGGTGACCGGAGGATCACCGACCGGCGGCTCGTTTGCGGTCTTGGTGGCGATCGTCGACGCGCCACTCGCCGAGTAGGTGATCGTGTCCACACCGGATCCGAAGGCGTTTGGATCGACAGGAACGATGCTCGTGAGGTGTGGATTGTCCTTGTACCAGCCGGCCTCGCTCTGTGTCGGGCCGTTGGGATCAGCGGGATTCGAAGGGTTCGGTGCCCCGATGGCGGGTATCGGAGCCGATCGGTCGACGAGGATCTGCACGCTCGAGCTCTGCTGCCCCGGTTGGGAGGCGACGAGCACGTGCACGCCCTCGCTGCCCTGGGGGATCGAGAGCGACGCCGAGCCCGGAGTGGGCGACGTGACGTCGGGACCTCCGTCCAGCGAGTACGTGATGAGGCGCGTGCGCGTGATGCTCGGTGCGGTGATGGTGATGTCGACGCGGTCGCGCCACCAGCCGTTGGCGCCCTGCGGCGACGGACTGTCGAACCCGAACTTCAGCGGCCCCTGTGAGCTCAGGTTCTGCGCGTTGAAGTACGCGCCCTTGAGCGCCGAGACGCCGACGTTGCCCGACATGTCGGCGGCCTGGAAATACGCGTCGACCGGGTTGCCGGCGGACGGAAGCCCGGCAAAGGTGCCGACGTACGTGCCGGCCGGATCGGTCGGTGAAGCGGAAGGGTGCATGTTGATCAGGGTCCAGGTTCCCGCGCCGGCCCCTGCCTGGGTGACGAGCGCGACGACGCGGCCGATCCCACCGCTTCCGGTACCGGCGTCGGTGACGCGCGCGGTGACGGTCACGGTTTGTCCGCTGACCGTCGCGCTCGACGTGAGAATGGTCGGCGCGACGTTGTCCGGATCGTTGGGCGAGCCGTAATACACGAGTGCCCCGGTGGACGTGAACAGCCGTTGGGTGCCACGGCCCGGTTGTGCAAGGCCGGGCGTCGGCTTGAACTGTCCGGGCACCAGCACGAGACGCTGTTCGAGGCCGTTGCCGCGCCCGTAGCTCGTGACCGCCTGGATTCCGGCCGGGAACGTGGAATCCCCGACGAGCTGGGTCTGTTCGTTGCCGCCCTGATCGACGGTCGCACGGAACAGGTCGGGCTTCACGCCCGCGGTATCTCGCGATCGCAGCGACGTCATCAACGCGCCCTTCGCGACGAGCCCGTTGAGTGTCGGGTCGACGGCCGGCTTCGGCGTGACGTCCACTTCGAAGCGGGGCTGCACCGGCCGCTGCGGCGCGACCTGCGTCTGGCCCGCGATCTCGTAGTGACCGTCGAGCGCGGTGTTGGCGCCGGACACGAACTGGAGCCCGTGGGTGCCGGTGCCGCCGAGCGTGAAGGATTCGTTGACCGCGGCGCTCCGTACGCTCGGATTGAAGTCGCTCGGTGTGGAGGCGGCCGGTTGATCGGGCGCGGCGCCGCTTGTGGCCGGCGACGGCAGCGACCACATGGGCAAGCCGTAGAACGTCGACTCCATG
>DASQHW010000401.1:0-7593 GCA_035631895.1 Acidimicrobiia bacterium
GGCCGCCACGAGCATGAGCTCGTCCTCGTCGACCGACTTGTCGACGTTCACGATGCCTTTTCGCTCGAACTGCCACGACACCGCACCGGGTTCTGCGAACGAGCCGCCGTTGCGGCTGAACAGGTTCTTGATCTCGGCGGACGTGCGGTTGCGGTTGTCGGTCAGCGCCTGCACGATCACCGCCACCCCGCCCGGTGCGTAACCCTCGTACGACACCTGCTCGTACACCACGCCTTCTTCTTCGCCGGTGCCGCGCTTGATCGCGCGCTGGATGGTGTCCAGCGGCACCGAGTTGTCGCGTGCCTTGCCGATCATGGTGCGCAGGGTTGCATTCGACTCGATGTCACCACCGCCGGCGCGCGCCGCGACCTCGATCTGGCGGATCAGCACCGCGAACAGCTTGCCGCGCTTCGCGTCCGCGGCGCCTTTCTTGTGCTTGATCGAATGCCATTTCGAATGACCGGACATGGATCACACCACCTCTTGCAAGAAACGTTGGTGCAGGCGGAGGTCACCTGACAACTCGGGATGGAACGAGGAGAACCAACAGCGCCCCTGGCGGCCGAGCACGGGGACTCCCTCGTACTCGGCGAGCACCTCGACTGCGGGCCCCGCGCGCTCCACGACCGGCGAGCGAATGAACACACCGGCGAACGGTCCACCCGCGAGGTCGCGCACGTCGAGCGGGACCTCGAACGATTCCCGCTGGCGGCCGTAGCCGTTGCGGCGCACGGTCACGTCGAGGATGCCGAGCGGCTGCTGGTCGGCGCGACCGTCGACGATCTCGTTTGCGCAGACGATCAAGCCCGCACAGGTCGCGAACGCCGGGAGGCCGCTGCGCAGCGCGTCCACGAGTGGTGCGCGCAGGCCGGAGCTGTCGAGCAGCTTGTCGATGGTGGTCGACTCGCCGCCCGGGAGGAAGATCGCGTCGATGCCCGCGAGATGCTCGGGTCGCTTGACGAGCGCGACGTCAGCGCCGAGGGCGCCGAGCGCCTCCGCGTGCTCGCGGAACGCGCCCTGCAGCGCGAGAACTCCGATCTTCATGGGCTGGCGGCCTCATTCGCTCACCAGCCCCGGTCGGCGAGCTTCACGTCGAGCGTGTCGATCTCCTCGCCGCGCATCGCCTCGCCGAGCCCGCGCGACACCTTGGCCAGGATGTCGGCGTCGTCGTAGTGCGTGGTCGCTTCGACGATCGCGCGGGCCCGCTTGGCGGGATCCGTGGACTTGAAGATGCCGCTGCCGACGAACACCGACTGCGCACCCAGCTGCATGACGAGTGCGGCATCGGCCGGCGTGGCGATCCCGCCCGCGCAGAACAACGGCACCGGGAGCTCACCACGCTCGGCAACCTCTTCGACCAGCTCGATCGGGGCCCGTAGCTCCTTGGCCCACTGGTACCGCTCCTCGCCCCGGGCGACCCTGATGCGGTCGATGTCGCCCAGGATCGAGCGGAGATGGCGCACCGCCTCGACGATGTTGCCGGTCCCGGCCTCGCCCTTGCTGCGGATCAGTGCCGCGCCTTCGCTGATGCGCCGGAGCGCCTCGCCGAGGTTCGTCGCGCCGCACACGAACGGCACGGTGAACGACCACTTGTGCACGTGGTGCGCCTCGTCGGCAGGGGTCAGCACCTCGGACTCGTCGACGTAGTCGACGCCGAGCGCCTGCAGCACCTGGGCCTCGGCGAAGTGGCCGATCCGGCACTTGGCCATCACGGGGATCGTGACGGCCTTCTGGATCCCCTCGATCATCGACGGGTCACTCATGCGCGCGACGCCACCGTCACGGCGGATGTCTGCCGGCACGCGCTCGAGCGCCATCACCGCCACTGCGCCGGCGTCCTCGGCGATCTTGGCCTGCTCGGCGTCGACGACGTCCATGATCACGCCGCCGCGCAGCATCTCGGCGAGCCCTCGCTTCACGCGGGCGGTACCGGTAGTGCGCTCCTCGGACATGCGCCCGAGTCTATTCCCCTGTTTGCAACGGAAACGCCGGTGGCGGGCGCATCCGTTGCAAACAGGATCAGGGCGCGGAGGGAGGCGCCGTGACCGTGACGGGGTACGAGGCGTCGGGGAGCTCGACCCAGGTCTGACCCGGTGCGAGCTTGATCTCGGCGCCGGTGGCGTCGAGCAGCTTCGCCGGCTTCGCCCTGTCGGGTCGTGTCCACGTGCCGGTGATCACCTTGCCGGCGGTAAACACCTGCAGCTTGCCCGAGCCGAGGAGCGTCGCCTCCGCGCCGATGTTGCCGTCACGAGGGTCGCCACCGACATAGCTCACCGTCATCACGACGACGTTCTTCGGCGCGAGCGGGATGCCCGACTCGGTCTCGTGACGGCTGAACACCGCGCGCTGCCACGTACCGCTCGCTGCGTCCCACGTCCAGTCAACGGCGAGGCCGGCGAGGAAGCCGACGCGCACCGACGACACGGCTCCGCCGGCGACCGGCGATTTTGCGCTCCGGTAGGCGAACAACGGCGGCGGGGGCTTCGGCTCACCGCAGCGCGCGTACATCTGGTCGACGTGTGCGTACAGGTTGAAGGGCGCGTTGCGCGTGTGATCGCGGAACATCGCCGGCCCGGCGTGGTTCTCGTCGAGCCTCACGACCGGCGCGGTGTTGATGCTGTCGATCGCGTACGGCGCCCCACCCGAGTACGCGAAGACACCGCCGATCGGCGTCACGAGGCTCTGGTCGGTCTTGCGCACCGAACGCACCGACCCGACTTTCGTCGGCGCCTGGGAGTGGAAGATCGCCGCGAGTCGCGTCAATCCGCCTTCCACGACCTCTTCGTACACGACGTCGGCCTGCTCGACGCCGTACTTCGGAAGGCTATTGCTGGTGTTGTCGATCTTCACCGTGACCGCACACCGCGTCTTCGCCTGGTCCAGCGGGTCGGCGACACCGGTGAGCGGCCAGATCAGCGGCGCCGCGGCCTTCTTCAGCGTCGTCGGCGTGGACTTCTTCGCCTTGCCGCCACCACCGCCGCACGAGACGAACGCCAGCGCGGCGACGGCCACGACGAGCGCGACCGCAAGGAACAGACGATCTCGGCGCATCAGTAAAGCTTGCCCTCACATGGCCTCGAGGGCGTGGATCCTGTCCTCGATCGGTGGATGCGTGTCGAACAGGTGGTTCCACTTGGTGTGACCCTTGTTCGACTCCTTGTCGAGGGGCTCCTCGATCCACAGGTGCGCAGTCGCCTTCGACGACGTGTGCACGGAGGTGGTGTCGTCCTCGAGCTTCTTGAGCGCGGAGATGAGCCCGGGCGGATAGCGCGTCATCTGGACGCCCGAGACGTCGGCGAGGTACTCGCGGCGGCGACTGACCGCGAACTGCATGAGCGCGGCGATGATCGGGGCGAAGATCAACAGGACGAAGCCGACGATCGCGAACACGATGCCGAGCGGGTTGTTGTTGTCGTTGTCGCGATCTCCGCCGCCGGTCCAGAACATGATCCGCAGGAAGAAGTCGGACAACAACGCGATGATGCCGACCATCGTGACGGCGAGCGTCATGACGAGCACGTCGTAATTGCGAATGTGGCTCAGCTCGTGGGCGAGGACTCCCTCGAGCTCCACACGATTCATCTTCTCCAGCAGACCGGTGGTCACCGCCACGGCCGCGTGCTTGGGATTCCGGCCCGTCGAGAACGCGTTCGGCGCGGGGTCGTCGACGACGTACAGGCGGGGCTTGGGCAGGCCGCTCGCGATGCACAAACCCTCGACGATGTTGTGATATCGCGCGTACTGCACGGGATCGGCCGGCACCGCGTGCGACATCGCGAGCGCGACCTTGTCACTGTTGAAATACGAGATCCACGACGACGCGATCACGATCACCGCGACGATGATCAGCCCGACCCATCCGCCCCGCAGGAAGAAGTTGAACGCGGCGCCGACTGCGAACAGCAACAGCACGAACAAGAAGATCAGGAACGCGGTCTTGCGCTTGTTCGAAGAGATCTGTTCGTACACGGATTCTGCGACAGGTCAGAATTGCACCCGCGGCACCTCTTCCGCGCCTTGCTCGGCCTGGAAGAACTGTCGGGGCTGGAAGTTGAACGTTCCCGCGATGAGGTTGCGGGGGAACGTCTGAATGCTGGTGTTGAAGCTCTGCACGCTGTCGTTGTAGAACTGCCGCGCGTACGAGATGCGGTCCTCGGTCGAGGTCAACTCCTCCTGCAGGTTCAAGAAGTTCTGGTTCGCCTTGAGGTCCGGGTAGGCCTCCGAGAGCGCGAACAGCTGTCGGAGCGCGCCGGTGAGGACGTTCTCCGCCTGTGCCTGCTGCGCGGGCCCCGATTGCTGGGCCTGGACGGCGTTGTTGCGTGCCTGTACGACCGCCTCGAGCGTGCCGCGCTCGTGCGCCGCATAACCCTTCACCGTCTCCACGAGATTCGGGATCAGATCGTGCCGGCGCTCGAGCTGCACCCCGATCTGCGACCACGCCTGATCGACGCGATTGCGCCGCCTGACGAGCCCGTTGAACATGACGACGGCGAACAGGACCGCCAGGACGACGATCACGAGGATGATGATGACTGCGACCAACGATCGACCTCCCGCAAAGGGGTGAGGCGGCCATTGTACGGAGTACGGCCGGTGGAACAGGTCACCGCGGCTCTGTGAGCGAGAGCCACGACGTGAGCCGGGCCATGCCCCGCTCGACCTCTGCCAGGAGTCGCTCGTGCAGGACGAGCGACGCGCTCGCGACGACCGCGATGCCGTAGCCGTCACCCGATCCGACCGCGGGATGATCGTCGATGGCACGCCCGTCGGGCCAGGTCACGACGCCGCCCGCCTCCTGGACGATCAATGCCGCCGCAGCGACGTCGTACGGAAAGTTGGTGCACAGCGCGCCGTCGCCCGCAGCGCGAAATCGGGGCTCGGTCTCGGGGAACACGTCGAGGACATGGCGCCCGACGTCGACGTATGCGTCGAGCTGACCGGTGACGATCCGTGTCATGTTGAACGTCGCGGATCCGAGATCGAAGTAGCCGCCGTGCATCGACGACCCGTCGATCAGGTCCTCGAGCACGACGGTCACAGGCATCGCCGGACGCCCGCGCAACCCTGCCGTCCAGAACAACGCGCGAAGGTCGGTGTTGCCCGACAGCAATGCGGGCACGCCCGTGTCGACACCGAGACCACGCCGGGCCACGAACCGCTGTCCCGACTTGATCTCGTGAATGACGCCGAGGTGCACGTCACCCAGGGTCGCGTCCTGCGAGGGCGGCACGACGGCAACCGACACGCAACACGACTCGAAGCCCGCGGCCGCGGGGCGCGTGCCGTCGATCGGATCGACGACGAGGATCGCGCGCGGGGATCCGAAAGCCACATAGCCGCGGTCCTCGGAGTAGTACGCGATGTCCCCCGCCGTGGCGCAGCAGGTAGCGAGCACGACCTCCGCGATCTCGTCGATCGCCATCGTCACGTCGCCGCCGGGAGCGACACCGACCCGTTCACGGGCACCCGGATCGCCCAGCGACGGCACGACGGCCGCGCGTATGCGTGCCGCGACGTCGATCGCGAGCGCGTCGACCTCGGGATCGAGCCACTTGCTCACGCGGCGGGAACCAGCGCCCGTTCGTAGAGCTCCACGTAGTGCTCGGCGAGCCGGCGCATCGAGAATTCGGCGGCGCGTTCACGGCCCGAGACGACGAGCCGCTCCCGCAGCTTGGCATCATCGAGCAGACGGCGAATCGCCGTGCGCAACGCGCCCACGTCGCCGGGCGGAACCAGCAGCGCATCCCGATCTGCGCGGGCAACGTTCTGGTAGCCCTCGATGGCCGACGCGACGATCGGCGTGCTCGCCGCCATCGCCTCCAACAACACGACGCCGAAGGACTCCCCGTTCACCGACGGCGCGCAGAACACGGTCGCGCCCCGTAAGCGCGCGTTGCGCTCGTCGTCGGTGACGCTGCCGCACCACACGACGTCGGGGACTCGACGGGCGCGCAGCTCGTCGGATTGCGGCCCTCCCCCGAGCACCCACAGCTCTGCATCTCGCGCAAGGCCCTCCCACGCGTCGAGCAGCACCGCGAGCCCCTTGCGCGGTTCGTGCCGTCCCAGGAACAGCACCGACGGTCGAGTCGACGGTGTCGGATCTGCACCTGCGATGCGCTCGATCTCGATGCCGTTCCACAACACGAGGTACTCGTCGCCCCAGTTCTTGATCGCCGTCTCGCGGGCAGACTCCGAGACGACGACACGGAATGTCAGGTGTTGCATGACCGAGCGGAATGCCGGGCGACTCCACTGATGCAACAGCTCGCCCGCCGCGTGGAAGGTGCCGACCATCGGGCCGCGATAGCCGAGCAACGTGCTCAGGCAGGGTCCGGGCACCGCCGGCTCGTGGAGGTGCACGACGTCGGGCTCCATGCTTCGCAGCGCCTCGGCGGTGCGGCGCGCGGCGGCACGACCGGGCGCGATCGGCGCGATGGAGCCGTTCGATTCCCACTCGACGGTCGGCCCGACGCTGATGATCGACGGGTCGGGGGGCGGGCCGTCGCAGGGAGCCACGATTCGCACGTCGACGTCGAGCTTCCGCAATTCGCGCGCGAGCCCGAGTACCTGACCCTGCACGCCTCCCGGGCGCGACATCGAGTAGGGACATGTCATCAGGACTCTCATGGCGACGGTCAGACTTGCCTATGCACGGTCGCTCGGCCAGTTGGGCTGGAGCAGGTGCCATTGCTCGGGCGCGACACGGATCAGCTCCTCGAACTCCTGTGCGAGTCGTTGCGTGATGGCGGTGATGTCGTCGCGCAGGCGTCCCTGTCGCCGGCACGGCACGGGCGGTCTCACCACGGTTCGGTGCCCGCGTCCCGGCTCGAAGTAAACGGCCGCGGGCAAGAGCGCGGCGCCGGTGCGCACGGCGAGCGTCGCGGGGCCGGCCGGGAGCGTGGTGACCTCGCCGAAGAACTTCACGTCGACGCCGTCGCCGCTCAGATTGCGGTCCGACAACAGGCACACGATCCGGTTGTCGCGCAACGCCCGCAGCACGCGTGTCCCGACATCGGGACCCAGCGGCACCACCTCGAGGCCCATCGAGCCGCGCTGGCGGGCGAACCAGTCCAGCAGTGCCGGAGGCTCGACCGCCTCGACGCCCGCGAGCATGTCGTGGCCCTGCTCGCCCATCCACCCGGCGCCCCACTCCCACCCACCCACGTGCGGCAGCGCGAGGATCCCGCCCTTGCCGCGCGCGAGCCCTTCGGTGACACGTTCGTACCCCTTGATGGTGAAGTTCGGCGCGATCGCTCCCGCCCGCACCTCGGCGGGAAGCCGCAGCATCTCGAGCCAGTAACGGCCGTAGAACTCGAAGACCTCGTCGACGACGTGGTGATCGGTGCGACCGGTCACGCGGTACTGGTGACGCGCCGCCATCCGCCGGTTCTTGCGTTGCGGCCATCCGCCGACCCGGCCGCCGATCCGGCCGACCGCGGGAACCGCCGCCACGGGAATCGCTTCGGCAATCCGCGTCCCGAGCCGGTACGCACCGACAGTCATTGCTGCTTTCATGATCGGTCGATGCCGTCTTGCGCGGGCCTGCGTCTATGGGTCGACTCCGCGCTCCGCTCCCCTGCGGTCGCTTCGCTG
>DASQHW010000402.1:0-5994 GCA_035631895.1 Acidimicrobiia bacterium
CCATAGGGTTTCGGATGCTAGGTGCAGAGGAGGGAGCGACGGACGATGCCCCTTGTGCTCGGTGTCGACTCTTCGACCCAGGCCACGAAGGTCGAAGTGCGCGACGCCGACACCGGCGCGCTCGTCGCCGAGGGCCGGGCGCCGCACCCGGCCACGACGCCCCCGCGCAGCGAACAGGATCCCGACTCCTGGCTGGCCGCGTTGGAGATCGCGCGGGCGGGCCTTCCGGCGGTCGACGCGATCTCGGTGGCCGCCCAGCAACACGGCCTCGTCGCACTCGACGCCCACGACGACGTCGTCCGGCCGGCCAAGCTGTGGAACGACACCGAATCTGCGCCCGACGCGCAGTGGCTGCGGGGACGGCTCGACGACGGCGGCTGGGCACGCGCCTGCGGGTCGGTGCCGGTTGCGGCGTTCACGATCACGAAGCTGTCGTGGTTGCACCGCGTGGAGCCGGAGGCGTGGGCGCGCCTTGCCCGCGTCTGTCTCCCGCACGACTGGCTCACGTGGAAGCTGGGCGGCGAGCTCGTGACCGACCGCGGCGACGCGTCGGGCACGGGTTACTTCTCGGCGGCGGAGAACGTGTATCGCACCGACCTGCTCGCGTTCGTCGATGGCGACGCGGACTGGGTCTCGCGCCTGCCGAGCGTCGCGTCGCCGACCGCCGTGGTCGGTCGATGTGGAGACGCGGTCGTCGGCCCGGGCACGGGCGACAACATGGCCGCGGCCCTCGGCATCGGGCTCGAGCCGGGCGATGTCGCGATCTCCATCGGGACATCCGGCACGGTGTACACGGTCAGCACCACACCGACGTTCGACGCGTCCGGCGCGGTCGCGGGTTTCGCCGATGCGACCGGCCGCTACCTGCCGCTCGTGTGCACGCTGAACGCGACCAAGGTGACCGACGCAATCGCGCGTCTCCTGGGCGTCGATGCGATGCGACTCGACGCGCTTGCCTTGGAAGCGGCGGCGGGTGCCGGCGGCGTCACCGTCGTGCCGCACTTCGACGGCGAACGCACTCCGAACCGACCGGATGCGACCGGCACGATCATCGGCCTGCGATCCGACGTGACGCGTGAGCAGCTCGCCCGGGCAGCCTACGAAGGCGTCGTCTGCAGTCTCCTGGAGGCGCTCGACGCGCTCGCTGCCGCGGACGTCGATACCGGTGGCCGTCTGCTGCTGCTCGGTGGCGGCGCCCGCTCGCCGGCATTCCGGCGCGTGCTCGCCGACCTCGCCGGGCGCCCCGTGACCGTTCCGGCGTCGAGCGAGCACGTCGCGACCGGCGCCTGCGTGCAGGCTGCCGCTGCGCTGGACGGTGCATGGCCGGGGTGGAAGCTCGGCCACGGAGAGGTCGTGGATCCGGGTGCCGTCGACCGCGACACGATCCGTGATCGGTACCGCGAGACGGCGGTCGGGCCGGCAGTGCGGGAGGGGTAGCGTCGCCTGCTGTGGAGTACGCGGATTCGATCCTCGACCTCGTCGGCGACACGCCGCTCGTGCGGCTGAAGCGGATCTCCGAAGCAGACGCGGTGCCGGGGCTGCTGCTCGCGAAGGTCGAGACCGTGAACCCGGGTGGCAGCGTGAAGGACCGAGCGGCGATCGCAATGATCGACGCGGCCGAGCGCGACGGACTCCTGCAGCCGGGTGGCACGATCGTCGAGCCCACGTCGGGCAACACCGGCGCGGGCCTCGCACTCGTCGCCGCGCAACGCGGCTATCGGTGCATCTTCGTGATGAGCGACAAGATGAGCGACGAGAAGGTCGCGTTGTTGCGCGCGTACGGCGCCGAGGTCGTCGTGTGCCCGACCGCGGTCCCGCCCGAGGACCCGCGTTCGTACTACTCGACAGCCGAGCGACTGGTCCGGGAGACGCCCGGTGCCTTCCGCCCCGACCAGTACTCGAACCAGGCCAACCCGGCCGCCCACTTCGCCACGACCGGGCCCGAGATCTGGCGACAGACCGACGGTCGTGTCACGCACTTCGTCGCCGGCCTCGGCACCGGCGGCACGATCACAGGGGTCGGTCGCTACCTGAAGGGACAGCGCGCGGACGTGCAGATCGTCGGCGCCGACCCGTCGGGCTCCGTGTACTCGGGCGGCACCGGGCGCCCCTATCTCACCGAGGGCATCGGCGAAGACTTCTGGCCGACCACCTACGACCCTTCGATCGTGGATCGGGTCATCGAGGTCAGCGACGCCGAGGCGTTTGCGATGGCACGGCGCGTCACCCGCGAGGAAGGTCTGCTCATCGGCGGGTCGGGGGGAACGGCGGTGCACGCCGCGCTCGTCGTGGCGAGCGAAGCCGGCCCCGACGCGGTGATCGTCGTGCTGCTGCCGGATTCGGGCCGCAACTACCTGTCGAAGATCTTCGACGATCAATGGATGTTCGACATGGGCTTCCTGCGCGCCGAGCCGCCGATCGTCGGCGACGTGCTGGCGACCAAGGGCCATGCGATGCCCGATTTCGTGCTGATCACGCCCGAAGAGCCCGCGCGCGATGCGATCAAGCTCATGCACGACACGGGCGTCTCGCAGCTCGTCGTCAGCGTCACCAAAGACCTCCCGCTGGCCGCGAAGGAAGTGACGGGAACACTGCGCGAGCTGGAGTTGATGGACCTCGCATTCCGCGACCGCGACGTGCTGGAACGTCCCGTCGGCGACATCATGAGCGCGTCCATGCCGATGATCGGGATCGGTGAGCCCGTCGCGCGTGTCGTCGCGTGTCTCGAGACCCAACCGTCGGTGCTGGTGCTCGAAGGCGGCCACCCGATCGGAGTGCTGACCCGCTCCGACGTGCTCGGCTTCCTCGCCGAACGCGCCGAGCACCACACATGACTGCCTCTGACGGCTTCGAGACCCGTGCGATCCACGCCGGGCAGCACCCGGACCCGCACACCGGCGCGGTCGTTCCGCCGATCACGCTGGCAACGACGTTCGCCCAGGAGGCGGTCGGCAAGCACAAGGGGTACGAGTACGCGCGCAGTGGCAACCCGACGCGCACCACGCTGGAGACGTGCCTGGCCTCGCTCGACGGCGCGGGCAACGGCCTGGCGTTCGCGAGCGGGCTCGCAGCCGAAGACGCCGTCCTGCGCACGCTCGACCCGGGTGATCACCTGATCCTTCCGGACGACGCATATGGCGGCACCTACCGGTTGGCCGCCCACGTGCATGAGCGCTTCGGCCTGGTGTGGAGCGCGTGCGACCTGCGCGATCTCGACGCGCTCGAAGCGGAGTGGCGGGACGAGACGCGCCTGGTGTGGATCGAGACGCCGACCAACCCGATGCTGCACGTCGTCGATATCCAGGCCGTTGCACGGATTGCACACGCGCGTGCCGCGCGCGTCGTCGTCGACAACACGTTTGCCACGCCGTACCTCCAACAGCCGCTCGCGCTCGGCGCGGATGCCTCGTTGCAGTCGTCGACGAAGTATCTGGGCGGACACTCGGACGTCGTCGGCGGCTTCGTCGCTCTCCACGACGCGGAATGGGCCGACGAGCTGCGCTTCCTCCAGAACGCGATGGGTGCCGTGCCGTCACCGTTGGATTGCTATCTCGTGCTCAGAGGCGTCAAGACGCTCGCGGTGCGGATGCGCGCGCACTGTGCGAATGCACGCGCCATCGTGCAGCTGCTGCGCGAGCACGACGCGGTCGCAGAAGTCTGTTATCCCGACACGTCCGACGTTGCCGCCCGGCAGATGCGCGACTTCGGCGGCATGGTGAGCTTCCTCGCGCTCGACGAGGACACGGCTCTCGACGTCGTCGCCCGTACCCGCCTCTTCACGCTCGCGGAGTCTCTCGGTGCCGTCGAGTCGCTCATCGAGCATCCGGCACGGATGACCCATGCTTCGGC
The DNA here is from genome assembly GCA_035631895.1 of Acidimicrobiia bacterium. GTDB lineage: Bacteria > Actinomycetota > Acidimicrobiia > IMCC26256 > PALSA-610 > DASQHW01. The sequence continues at coordinate 3,850 of DASQHW010000402.1, forward strand.
CGCGGGCTCCCCGCTCGAAGTCGACCCCCGACTCGTGCGGCTGTCGGTCGGCATCGAGACCTCCGACGACCTCGTCGCCGACCTGCGCCAAGCGTTGGATGCGGCGCTGGCGGGTAGCGCGAACATGTGCCGACGACCCTCGACGAGCTGCGCGCCCAAGCTGCGCGCTGCAAAGCGTGTGACCTGTGGCGCAACGCGACGCAGGTGGTGTTCGGTGAAGGCCCGGTCCCGGCACCGCTGATGCTGATGGGAGAGGTGCCGGGCGACAAGGAGGACAAGGCCGGGCACCCGTTCGTCGGGCCCGCCGGCCGGATCCTCGACGAGGCGCTCCTCGAGGCCGGCATCGACCGCTCGCAGGTCTACGTGACGAACGCGGTGAAGCACTTCAAGTGGGTGCCCGCACGCGGCGGCAAGCTGCGGCTGCACAAGAAGCCGAGCCAAGCCGAGATCGCCGCGTGCAGGCAGTGGTGGGAACGCGAGGTCGAGGTCGTGCAACCGGAAGCGCTGGGACTGCTCGGCGCGACCGCCGCGCAGGCGGTTCTGGGGCCGCAGTTCCGTGTGTCGAAGCAACGCGGTGAGTGGTTCGAGCTGCCGTCGGGCGTGAGCGTGGTCGCCACGATCCACCCGTCCGCGGTGCTCCGCGCGCAGGAGCGTCGCGACGAGGAGTTCGCCGGCCTCGTGCGCGACCTGGAGCGCATCGCCGAACGTCTGTGAATCTCGATTGCAACGAAACGACCCGACACGGGTCGTTTCGTTGCACACACAGCTCTAGGGGAAGGTCTGGCCGATGAGGCGCCGCTGCTTGAGCTGCGCCTTCAGGTAGTCCTTGTTCATCAGCGCGATGAAGTCGATGGAGATGCCCTTCGGGCAGGCCGCCTCACATTCGCGGTGGTTCGTGCACGACCCGAAGTAGGTCTCCATCGTCTCGACAATGTTGATCGTGCGTTCCCACCGCTCGGCCTGACCCTGCGGCAGCAGGTTCAGGTGCTGCATCTTCGCCGAGGTGAACAGCTGCGCGGCGCCGTTGGGGCACGCGGCGACACACGCCCCGCACGCGATGCACTCGGCGGCGTCCATGGCCGCATCGGCGACCGGCTTCGGGATCGGGACGTCGTTGCCGTCGGGCGCGCCCCCGGTGCCCACGCCGATGTAGCCGCCCGACTCGATGATGCGATCGAACGGGCTTCGGTCGACGATCAGGTCCTTGACGAGCGGGAACGCGGCGGCGCGCCACGGCTCGATCGTGATGTGGTCACCGTCGCGGTACTTGCGCATGTGCAGCTGGCATGCGGCCGTTCGGCGCATCGGCCCGTGGGCCTGCCCGTCGATCATGAACCCGCACGACCCGCAGATCCCCTCGCGACAATCGTGATCGAACGCGATCGGCTCCCTGCCGTCGTGCACCAGCCGCTCGTTCACGAGATCGAGCATCTCGAGGAACGACATGTCGGGACTCACCCCGGGCACGTCGTAGGTCTCGAACCCGCCCGGAGCGTCCGCCGACGCCTGGCGCCACACGGTCAACGTGATCCGCATTGCTCAGCCCCTACTTGTAAGACCGCGTCGACGGGTGGACGAACTCGAAGTCGAGCGGTTCCTTGTGCAACTTCGGCTCGATGCCGACGCCGGTGAACTCCCACGCGGCGACGTACGCGTAGTGCTCGTCGTCGCGCAGGGCCTCGCCGTCCTCGGTCTGGTACTCCTCACGGAAGTGGCCGCCGCACGATTCGTTGCGGTGGAGCGCATCGAGGCACATCAACTCGGCGAACTCCAGGAAGTCTGCGACGCGTCCGGCCTTCTCGAGCGCCTGGTTGCGAGTCTCGTTCTCGCCGAGCACGCGCACGTTCTTCCAGAACTCCTCGCGGATCGCGGGGATCTCCGAGAGCGCCTTCGTGAGCGACTGCTCGGTGCGGGACATCCCGCAGTTGTCCCACAGCAACAAGCCGAGCTGTCGATGGATCTCGTCGACGGTCTTCTCGCCGTTGATCGACAGGAGCCTTCGCACCTGGTCCTCGACCCCGTGCTCGGCTTCTTTGAACACGGGGTCGTCGACCGGCACGGGCTTGTTCCCGAGCATCGGCGCGAGGTAGTCGCCGATCGTGTACGGGAGGATGAAGTACCCGTCGGCCAGGCCCTGCATCAGCG